>NZ_BKZR01000009.1:0-101190 GCF_008974225.1 Weizmannia acidilactici
CCGAATGGTAGAAAAAAATCTTCTACGAAAGTTAACTGATGTTCCGTTTTTTTGTACATTGAAATGGCCTCCAAGTGCAAGGTTTTTCACGTATTTTCCATAAAATTCTTACACTTTATATTCGACAAAAGTGGCTAAAACCCTTGTCAAATCTGGAATTTTTGCTTATTCAGCAAGCCCTAACTATCTATTTAATTAACTGTTACTGTAAATTTTTTTGTAACTGTATAGCCGCCTTGTGTTTTGTAATAAGCCGTAATCGTGGCCTTGCCGGCTCTTTTACCGCTCACAAATGAAAGGGTTGGCATTGTATCTTCTGTCGGCACCCATACACACAAATATCCCTTAACTTGAGTATTTTGTGTGCCTTTTACATGGACAGTCAATACACCTTTACTATCCGTTACAAGTTTTTCCGAATGGAATCCTGTCGCATCTTTAAAAACTTGGTTGGCATGCTTAGAACCCATTTTTAATCGTTGTATCGGTTTTCGGATTGTTTCCAACCACTGTTGCTACACCGGTATTACGGTCATTTCCGTAACGTACACTGGCGATTAGATCCTTACCTTCTGTGCTCGATGTATTAGATTTATAGTTTGTAATTTTTGGGCTTCCATAAGCATAAGATTAACGTGCTTTCAACAGTTTCACAATTGTATCATAATACGGCGTTTTTTCTGACACCTGAATCCGTGACGAAATTTTCACACAAAGTCATGCAATTCGCTTAAAATCTAGTATAATATGGGCATAAATCCAATTTAACCAATTCCACAATCAGGTGATCTAGTGAAAAAATTTATTATAGAATATACCAATGAACGGATTGTTGCCAACCTGGATTATTGTAGGAAATTTACTAGATCAAACAAATTTAGCTTCAAAGTTAAATGCCTATAAACTGCCGGGGATTTCCAGAAATCCCGGATGCTCCAATGGCGATGTAAAAGCGATTTTGATCATATTGAAACATTCCGGGGTGATGCCTTCTTTCAACTGGCTTTGGATATCCAAAGGGTTCCTTCCAGCCCAACCCTGAGGCAGCGTCTAGACCAGGCTGCCTTGACGAAAAAGTGGAAAGAGATCCTGCATGAAGAATCACTGAATCTCATCCGCCGGACAAATGCTGAAATCAGCCCTATTTACACCAAAGACAAGGCATATATCCCGGTTGACCTAGATGTCTCCCCCTTTGACAATCCCCAGACGAAAAGGGAAGGAGTGGAAAGAACCTATAAAGGCTGTGACGGTTACGCCCCCATGTTCGCTTACATCGGGCAGGAAGGCTATTGTCTGAATGTTGAGATGCGCAAAGGAAGCGTACACTGCCAAAACGGAACACCGGATTTTATCCGGAAAACCTTGTAATCCGCCAAAAAGCTGACAGACAAGCCGTTGCTTTTCAGGCTTGATTCGGGAAACGACAGCCGGGATAATATCGTGATTTTCCTGGAAAATGAAACAGATTTTATTATTAAACGCAATCCCCGCAAGGAAAAAGCAGAGGACTGGATTGAAATCGCCCAAAAACATGGTATTTGCTACGAAGAACGGGAAGGCAAAAAAGTTTATTTAGGGTCTATCCCCGCAACCATTCAAATGAATGAGCAGGAACGAACCGTCCGGAAAGTGTTCAAAGTGATCGAAAGAACGATCTCAAGAGACGGCCAGATTTTTTTGATGCCGGAATATGAATTTGAAACCTACTGGACGCCCCTGGATGTCCCGGCTCATGTGATAGTCTCGCTCTATCATGACCATGGCACATGCGAACAGTTCCATAGTGAAATCAAGACAGAACTGGATCTCGAACGCCTGCCTTCCGGGAAGTATGAAACCAATAGACTTATTCTCCATTTCGGCGTTTTTGCATACAATCTGCTTCGTATAATCGGGCAGGAAGGCTTGAGAGAACAGGATGCCCCTCTGAAAAAGAGAGCCACGAGGAGGAGAATTAGAACCGTCATCCAGAACATGATCATCATGGCTTCGAAGCTGGTTCACCAGGGGCGCCAATGCTTTAACTGTTTTCGGTAAATAACCAAAACTACTTAAAGTCAGCAAGATAGAAAGCAGAATTACAGATATTCTGCCAGTGACTTTCTGCCCAATTTGCTAACCCCCAGTTTTTTAATGAATTAATTTCATAAAAATATTACTACTTTTTAAACATCTTTTAGAGATAAAAAAATTTATTTCAATATGCGAACAAACATAAAAGAGAAAACAGTGTAAAAATTTTTTACCAAAAAATGTAAAATTGTGAGATTTAACCATTTGACTTACTTTATCTTATATAAATTATTATTTTTTAAAGAGAGACCAAAAACGCCCGGGGGTTTTTTTACTCTGCTTTGTTTCTACTTGCGGTGTATCATCCTTAAATTCCTTAAACAATTCTACCCATTTCTGTCGATACATTTCATAACTAAATCTTTTTACAACCTCTGAGGCATTTTGAGAAAACTGATTGCGCAAGTCTTGATTTGTCATAATTTTAATTATTTTTTCTGCCAGCTGTTTTTGATCTCCCTTAGGAACAAGATATCCATCAATACCATTTCGTATGATATCCTTAGGACCATATTTAATGTCATATGCGATAACAGGTGTTCCAGCTGCAAGACTTTCAGTGATAACAAGTCCAAAACCTTCGTAATCTGAAGTCAAAATGGAGCAACTGGCACTTTGATACACAGAGGTCGGGTTATCTGTAAATCCCTTCAAAAAAACATTCTTATTAAGATTTAGTTTTTCAATTAATTCTTTTAATTTATTTTCATCAGGTCCAAAACCATAAATATGATATTCAGCTGTTGGTATTGCATCAACTACATATTTAAAAGCGTGAATAGCTTCATCCAACCTTTTTTGTTCCTCATACCTTGCTAGAGTAACAGCGAGGTAAGGATTAAAAGTAATTTTTGGATCAATATAGGTAGGAATAACACTATGTGGTATTACAGTAAAGTGATTATGCTTACCAAATCTCTCGCTTACATCATTTTTTTGTTCATTCGTTAAAAAAACAACTTTATCAAATTTCTCTATATTATTAAACAATGGTTTCCATGTTGCCTTAATATCACTGCCGGCAGTATATGGTTTGGCAAAATGGTTATTGTGAAGAATAGCTATTCTTTTACATTTTGAATCAGTTACATTCAATAAAATTTCGTCCGTTTTTCGGGAGTCAGTCATTAAAATTGGATTGTCTATTTTTTTAATTTTCTCCGTTATCCAAAAACTATACAACTCATTAAGATTTTTAAATTCAATTGGATGTGGATAATATAATTGGCATCTCCCTCCTTTTCCGGTTTTTGGATCAATCCATAAGGAGAGAAAGCATTCTCCGTTTTTGCTCATATAACGTTCGAGTTTCGGTTTATTTTGAAACAGATCCATATGTTGCACTCTTGAAAGCGTGCCATCTTGGTTGTATTCTTCTCTCCTAATGCGATGGCGACCTTCGTTCATATAATCAATCAACATTAAACGATTTTTTTTGTCAAAGCGTTTGTATTTGACATATAAACCATTTTTATAGTATCTAAAAGATAATTCCTTTGAGCCATTATCTTTAAATTCAACGAAGCCATCTTCTTTGATTTCATAAATTTTTGGATCAAGAGTAACTTTTTCCTTTTCTTTAAAAGGGTCAATATCAACAAACATATTTAAAACTTTGACACGCCGATCAAGCTTTCCGCTTTCATACAATTTATTTATAATTTGCTCATGATTTTTTTGGTATTTTAGTGTGAAAATGTATATTTGAGGAAACGTATCAATTAGTGCATTGGCCCTCGTCAATACAGCTTTTGTAAGTCCTCCTCTAATCGTATCTAATGAATTAAAAATGAAAATTGGTGTTACATTTCCCAATTTATTTTCCTCCAATAAAATTAAATTCATTTAACTCATCAATAAATAATTTTTATAAGAAATCAACAAATCGATTTCTAAATCTCACATGCAAAGAAGACCCTATTATCCATAAAATAATGGTAACAGCCCAAAAGTATAATGTATAGTGCCAATGTTCTATAAAATACCACCCCATATTACCAAGCAGAGAAGATCGATAACCCTCTATAATGTAATAAAAAGGATTAAATTTCAGAACCATTTGTATCGTTGGTGATAAACTTGAAGGGTTCCATAGTACAGGTGTTAAATAAATCATCATTCTCATAATGGCTTGCACTATGTTTTGTACATCCCTTACAATAGTTGCTAAAGTTGAAGTCACAAAAGCAAGCGCCAGAGTAAAAATTAAGGAACTAATCATGTAATAAGGAAGTTCCAAATAATACAGTGAAATAGGATGACCTAAAAATTGCAAAAATATAATAATCAGTCCCAAGATCATCAAATGTTGATAAAACCTGCTCATGATAATGTAGCTTGGAATTGCACTAAGCGGAAAATTCATTTTTGCAACCATGCGTATCCTGGTATAAATAGATTTTGATCCTTGTATCACCGCTGGATTAATAAAAAACCAAACAGAAATCCCGGCAAGCAGCCAAGGAACATAATTAGGGCGTGGATGTCCTCCCCTGATCCCAAAACCAAATACAAACCAATAAATCGAAATTTGTATTAATGGGTTAATGATTTCCCAAAGGATGCCAAGATAATTATTTTTGTTTTGGCTACGCAATTCATATGAAGATAACCTTAAAATTAAATAAAAACTTTTTACTTGTTCTTTTAAAACAGTAATCGCTGACTTCATATCTCTTTCCTTCCTAGAAAAACGCGTTCCACCACTTTTTGGGACGATTTTCCGGATTCTAAGTAACAGAAGCGTTTGTAGAAAGCCTCAAATGTTTCCGGAAGCTGATAACCATTGACATCAAGTTTTTGAATTTCGCGGATAACTTCATCCGTAGTTTTCACAAGTGGACCCGGAGCATTTTTTTCAAAATCAAAATAAAATCCACGTAAATTGTCACGATAATCATCAATATCATAGACAAAAAAGATCATTGGTCGCCTTAAATTCGCGTAATCAAAGAATACTGAAGAATAATCCGTAATCAATAGATCCGCAATAAGGTACAGCTCCCTAATGTCCTCATGATTAGAGAAATCATAAGTAAATCCCGCATAAGGTGTTAAATCCAGGCTGCTTGCAACAAGATAATGCATTCTCACCACAATAATATATTGATCGCCAAGTTTTTCTCTTAGTTTATCTAAATCTAAAGGCAAATCAAATTTATACCTGCCTTTGCCATAAAACTGATTATCCCTCCAAGTAGGAGCATATAAAATAACTTTTTTGTCCTCTGGAAGACCGTATTTCGCTTTAAATGCACGAATCTCTTCCGCATTATTATTGGTGAAGAGAAAATCATTGCGCGGATATCCTGTTTCAAGCATCTCCTTATTAAATTGGAATGCTCTTCTGAAAATTTCAGTTGAGTAGGCATTTGGCGAAATAAGATAATCCCAATTACTTGCTTCTTTAAGGAAATTACGTTTATATTTTTCAGTAGTTGTGCCCGGCATATGAACTTCTTCCATATCAGCAGCTAATTTTTTTAATGGAGTCCCATGCCAAGTTTGAAGATATATTGTATGGGCAGGTTTCGGAATCCAGAGCGGCATCCTGCTATTTGTGACCCAGTAACGTGCCCTTGCCATCGCAAATAACCATTTTATAGAAAATCGTTTTATATAGACTAAGTTCCGATTTTCGAAATTGTAAATAAACCTTTTATCAATACTCCAATATAGCTTATAACCGTGCAGGTTTTCTTTCATATATTCATAAATGGCTCGGGGATTATCACTGTACTGCTTTCCGAGGAAACTTTCAAACATGACCAGTTTTTTATCAGCGGGAAGCATTCCAATTATTTTAAAAGCAAGTTGGTAAGCCCTTTTGGTATATTTGCTCTTCTTTATCTTTCTTAGTTTTTTCTTTAATAATGATTTCACATGAGTAGAAAAACGATAGTCATCCACAGAAATTGATAAAAATTTCTTCTTTTTTGTTCTGGTTACTACAAATTTTTTCTTTCGGCCATCAAATTTTTTAATATATTTTTCTACTCTTGAAAATGAGCTATCCGGAATCAGTTTTAAGCGGGGTGTTTCTTTTACCTCTCCATCCACATCCATTTTCAAATAAGATTTATACCGTACCTTACCTTCCCCTAAGAGCGCGATATCTTCAGCCTTTATTTCAGCATAAAAACCAGCATGATTAAAGTCCAAGCCGTGATGGCCATATTCCTCCGTTAAATCCGCGCGCTCTATAAATTGAACTGGATATTTAAGTTCAATTCCCTGTCCAGAATTTCGTAAAATAAATGTTCTTTTTTCAATCTGATCCTTACCTGTTGGATCTACTGCAAAACCGCTTAAAGAAATAAGCCCTGATTTATCAATAGAAGCTCTTTCAACCTTTGCGATGATGCCCGGATTCTTTACCTGAAAAGAGAGATTACCTTTATTGGTTGAATATGGCAATAATATTTTATTCTCTTTATGATTAATGTAATACAGTAACTCTATATGTTTTAAATTACTCATTAACCTGTACCTGAGCGGCTCTTCTGTCTCTTCATCTTCCTCGGTGTCCAATTCTGTTATTTTTTCCTTTGTTAAATATACATCCCAAATATCATCATGCAACATTAAGTGATCAAGTTCTTTTCTTTCTATTTTCGAACCGAATATACATATTTCTTCACTTCTTGATAGCTCAAATACATAATAAGTTTCTTCCAAACCTCTATAACGACTTACAAGTGTTAATTGCAGCTGCGAATGATCGGCTGCAATATGTAGAGGTACATACATTTCAAGCAAATAATCATATTGCTGAAATTTTAGTTCTTTTAATGTACATTTTTTAATTTCCACCATATGTATTTTAACTCCTCCCGACAGCCGGATCTTCACTATGTTGATATAAGTAATTTGTTAAATTATAACTGGACTTTCCATCTGAATATTTATTCCATTGAGTTGAGAATTCAACTATTCGTTC
This sequence comes from Weizmannia acidilactici, assembly GCF_008974225.1. NCBI lineage: Bacteria > Bacillati > Bacillota > Bacilli > Caryophanales > Bacillaceae > Heyndrickxia > Weizmannia acidilactici. The sequence goes on from NZ_BKZR01000009.1 coordinate 7,016, forward strand.
CATATCAAAATCATTTTCTTTGATCAATCGGATAATTTCTTCCGTATTAAACGCAATAGGACCGGGTACCAACTGCTCATATTCTTTCCAAAAACCCCGATTTTCTTGATAACTTTTTAAATCATACGGATAAAAAATCATTGGCCTCTTTAAAAGAGAAAACTCAAAAGGAATAGAGGAATAGTCAGTAATCAAAATATCAGTAATCAACAATAATTCATTTATATCATCATAATGTGAAAAGTCGAGAATAAATCCCTTATAATCAGCTAGTGCCTTCTTATTTTTAACAACTGGGTGCAATTTAATGATGACCACATAATCATCTTTGAGCTCTTGAGACATTAATGCCAAATCTAATTTCAACGAAAAATTATTTAACTCATAATCCCGAAAAGTGGGTGCATATAAGATAATTTTTTTATGCATTAATCCAGAATGTTTTTGGTAAATTTTGCGAATTGTTTGTTCTTTTAAAAGATCATCAAAAAAAAGATCCGTTCTAGGCACACCTGTACACAAAAAATTATCAGAACCAACGCCGAAAGCTTCCTTAAATATAGATTGCATAATATCTGAGCCAATCACGATTTTATGGAATTGTGAATACACTTTTTTAAACCTGGTGATGGCTCCCTTTGTACGGGTATTTATGCTTTTATCCTTTAAACCAAAAGTTTTAAAGGCACCTGCAGCATGCCAAACCTGTATGCATTCCACTTCTTTTTTAAAATTTGTTGCTGCCAAAAAGCCATAATAGTTATCCACAACAATATATCTTGATGTCGCCAAATGATAAATACTTTTAAAAAAATCAAAGGGTTTTTTTAAATTAAAAAGAAGAACTTCTTCCTGTGCGAGTTCATCATTTAATTGATGAAAACAAGAAGAAGTGCATAAAAACACAACTGTAAATGGATTGGGATATTGTTTAATAGCATGGTAAACATATTCACTATTGCTTTTAAAAGAAACAACAAAAGAAACTTTTCTCTCTATAGGAAATAAATTACATATAGAAAAGATGATCCGGAAAAGCAATAAGTATAAAGAAATAAACAGTTCCCTAACCATTTTTCACGGAGAAAAGATCCTGCTTAATTTTTGTAGTTGAAATTCCGACTGTTCTCGGCAAATAAACCACTTCACAGTAATCCTTCAGATAGTCAAATTTGCCTTTCCAGTCATCGCCCATGACAAATATATCCACATGGTGCCTTTTAATATCGTCTATTTTTTGTTCCCAAGTGTTTTCCGGAATTACTTCGTCAACATAACGGATCGCTTCCAGAATTAATTTCCGGTTTTCGTAGCTGTGGTATGATTTTTTATTTTTAATTTCGTTAAATTCATCCGTTGAAAGGCCGACGATTAAATAATCGCCCAACTCCCTTGCGCGTTTTAATAAATTGATATGCCCCCAATGAAGAAGGTCAAATGTTCCGTATGTGATCACCTTTTTCATACAGTTCTCTCCCTGTTAAGTAATAGGCATTAATTTTTCATAATGTGACATCTTCTATTATTTTTCCCCAATCTTTTCTCATTATATGTCTATTTACATTAGAATTCAAATACTTCTTTAAAAAGTGTCAAGCTGGTTCTATCTCAAAATGGTTCCAGACTATCTATTTTAAGCTTTATCAAATTTTTACTGTTTCTTCCACCGGAGTCCTTTCGCTTTTCACGTATAAGTCCCGCATATCTCACGAGATATCTAATCATATCGCCATTGCCTTTTTAAAACAGGTTCCCCCTGCATTTGCAGGAGGAAGCCTGTTAATTGTGCTCAGCGCGCCAGGCTTTCCATTTGTTTTTCCATTCTTGCCCGGTCGCGTTCCAAAATCGGTTTTAAATATTTTCCGGTATATGAGGCCGGATTGTCGGCGACTTTTTCCGGGGTGCCGGTGGCGACAACCGTTCCGCCGCCTTCCCCGCCTTCAGGGCCGAGGTCGATAATATAATCGGCTGTTTTGATGACATCCAGGTTATGCTCGATCACAAGAACGGTATCGCCGTTGTCCACCAGCCTTTGCAGCACATCCAATAGCTTGGCAATATCATGGACATGGAGGCCGGTTGTCGGTTCATCCAAAATGTAGAAAGAACGGCCGGTCGAGCGCCTGTGCAGTTCGGAAGCGAGTTTCACACGCTGGGCTTCGCCGCCGGACAATGTTGTTGCCGGCTGCCCGAGTTTGATATATCCGAGGCCGACGTCGAATATCGTTTGCAGCTTCCGCTTGATTTTCGGGATGTTTTCAAAAAAGGCAATCGCATCTTCGACCGTCATATCGAGCACATCGGCAATATTTTTGCCTTTGTATTTCACTTCGAGCGTTTCGCGGTTATACCGTTTCCCGTGGCACACTTCACACGGTACGTATACATCCGGCAAAAAGTGCATCTCAATTTTGATAATCCCGTCGCCGTGGCAGGCTTCACAGCGGCCGCCTTTTACATTGAAGCTGAAGCGGCCTTTTTTATAGCCGCGGATTTTCGCCTCATTGGTGGATGCGAACACTTCGCGGATATCATCGAACACGCCGGTATAGGTGGCAGGGTTCGAACGCGGCGTCCTTCCGATCGGAGACTGGTCAATGTCGATCAGTTTGTCCAAATGTTCGATGCCTTTGATTTCTTTATGGGCGCCCGGCTTCGCTTTTGCGCGGTACAATTTTTGCGCAAGCCCCTTATACAGGATTTCGTTTACGAGCGTGCTTTTTCCGGAACCGGACACACCTGTAACGGCAATAAACGTACCGAGCGGAAATTTGACATTGATATTTTTTAAATTGTTTTCCTTAGCCCCCCTGACCTCAATAAAACGGCCGTCCCCTTTCCGGCGTTTGGCAGGCAGCGGAATAAATTTCTTTCCTGACAAATATTGTCCGGTCAGCGAATCCGGGTTCGCCATCACTTCCTGCGGCGTTCCCGCTGCAACGACCTGTCCGCCGTGGACGCCCGCCCCCGGTCCGATATCGATTAAATAATCGGCGGCGAGCATCGTATCCTCATCATGCTCCACGACAATCAGGGTATTGCCGATATTGGCCATTTCTCTGAGCGTTGCAATCAGGCGGTCATTGTCGCGCTGATGCAGTCCGATCGACGGTTCATCAAGAATATACAACACCCCTGTGAGCCGCGAACCGATCTGCGTGGCGAGGCGGATACGCTGCGCTTCCCCGCCGGAAAGTGTCCCGGCAGAACGGCTCAATGTCAAATAATCGAGGCCGACATTGACCAAAAAACCGAGGCGGGAATCAATTTCGCGGAGAATCAGCCTTGCGATTGCCTGCTCTTTTTCCGTCAAATCCAAATGTGTGAAAAAATCGCGGGCTTCCGCAATCGAATAATCCGTGATTTCGCTGATATGTTTCCCGTTGATTTTCACTGCAAGGCTTTCCGGTTTCAGGCGGTAGCCTTTGCATTTCGGGCACGGCTGCTCGGCCATGTATTTTTCCATCTGCTCGCGCGTAAAATCGGAGCTTGTCTCGTGATAACGGCGTTCAATATTGCGGATTACGCCTTCAAACTCAATATAGTTGTCGCGCACCTGGCCGAAATCATTTTCATAATGGAAATAAATTCGTTCCGTGCCCGAGCCGTATAAAATTTTATCCATCTGGTGCTTCGGCAAATCTTTTACCGGTGTGTCCATGTCAATGCCGAAATGTTCGCACACGCATTTTAAAAGCTGCGGGTAATATTTCGAACTAATCGGCTCCCACGGGGCAATCGCGCCTTCGTTTAATGTCAGCGACCAGTCGGGGATCACAAGATCGAGGTCGACTTCCAGCTTCGAGCCGAGCCCGTCGCATTCCTGGCAGGCGCCGAACGGGCTGTTGAACGAAAACATGCGCGGCTCGAGCTTGTCAATTGAAAAACCGCATATCGGGCAGGCGAAATGCTCGCTGAACAACAGCTCTTCCTCGCCGATCACATCGATGATGACGCGGCCGTCAGCAAGCCGCAGCGCCGTTTCAAGGGAATCGGCAAGACGGGATTGCACCCCATCTTTTACAACAATCCGGTCTACCACAATATCAATGGAATGCTTTTTATTCTTGTCAAGATCGATGTCTTCACCGAGGTCGTGCATTTCGTGATCGATGCGGACACGGACGAAACCCTGCTTTTTAATATTTTCGAGCATTTTGACGTGCTGGCCTTTTTTCCCCGATACGACCGGGGCCAGCACCTGCAGCCGCGTCCGCTCCGGATATTCCATGATGCGGTCGACCATCTGCTCGACCGTCTGCGAAGCAATTTCGATACCGTGGTTTGGGCAGATCGGCCGTCCGATGCGGGCATATAGCAGCCGCAAGTAATCGTAAATTTCCGTTACGGTCCCGACGGTGGAACGCGGGTTGCGGCTCGTTGTCTTCTGGTCAATCGAAATCGCGGGGGACAGCCCTTCGATTGCATCGACATCCGGTTTGTCCATCTGCCCTAAAAATTGGCGGGCATATGCGGATAGCGACTCCACATAGCGCCGCTGCCCTTCCGCATAAATTGTATCGAACGCCAATGAGGACTTGCCGGAGCCGGATAATCCCGTCAGCACGACAAGCTGGTCCCGCGGCAGTGTCACATCAATATCTTTTAAATTATGGACGCGGGCCCCTTTTACTTCTATTTTATCTAATACCATTGTGGTCATCCTTCCGCTTTCAGTTCTAAAAGGGCATCACGGAGCTGCGCGGCCTGTTCGAAATCAAGCGCTTTTGCCGCTTCTTTCATTTTCGCTTCCAGTTCCGCAATCAGCCGCATACGTTCTTCTTTCGTGAGCGGCTTCTTCTCTTCTTCCGTTTCATAAGCTGCTGGTTCCTCCGCCGCGTAAGTCGCATGGATCGCATTGCGGATGTCTTTTTGGATTGTTTTCGGAATAATGCCGTGCTTTTTGTTGTACGCTTCCTGCACGGCACGGCGCCGCTTCGTCTCATTGATCGCCTTTTCCATGGATTCTGTAATCGTATCGGCATACATAATTACCTGGCCGTTCGCATTCCGTGCGGCGCGGCCGATCGTCTGGATCAGTGAGCGTTCGGAACGTAAAAACCCTTCTTTATCGGCGTCAAGAATCGCGACAAGCGACACTTCCGGGATGTCCAACCCTTCGCGCAGCAGGTTGATGCCGACAATTACATCGTATTTGCCGAGGCGGAGGTCGCGGATGATTTCAATCCGCTCGAGCGTCTTCACTTCAGAATGGAGATACTGGACTTTGATGCCCACTTCTTTTAAGTAGTCCGTTAAATCTTCCGCCATTTTCTTCGTCAACGTTGTGACAAGCACGCGCTCATTTTTTGCAATCCTGTCCTGGATTTCCCCGAGCAGGTCGTCGATTTGCCCTTCGATCGGGCGCACGTCGATTTTCGGATCCAAAAGGCCTGTCGGGCGGATGATCTGTTCCACCATTTTCGGTGTATGCTCCAGTTCATACGGCCCCGGTGTTGCGGAAACGCAAATCATCTGGGAAATATGTTGTTCAAATTCCTCGAACCGGAGCGGCCGGTTATCGAGCGCGGACGGCAGCCGGAAGCCGTGATCGACAAGGACCTGCTTACGTGCCCTATCCCCATTAAACATTCCCCTGATTTGTGGAAGCGTAACATGGGACTCATCAATGACGAGCAGAAAATCTTTTGGGAAGTAGTCCAGTAGCGTGTAAGGCGTCGAGCCGGGCGGGCGCAGCGCCAAATGGCGGGAATAATTTTCAATGCCTGAGCAGAAGCCCATTTCCCGCATCATTTCCAAATCATATCTGGTCCGCTGCTCAAGGCGCTGTGCTTCCAGAAGTTTTCCGTTGTCGCGGAGCTCTTTCAGCCTTTCTTCCAGTTCCGCTTCAATATTGCGTATCGCAATTTGCATCTTCTCATTGCGCGTGACGAAGTGGGAGGCAGGAAAAATGGCAACATGCTCCCGGTCCCCGATGATTTCACCCGTCAGTGCATCCACTTCACGGATCCGGTCAATCTCATCGCCAAAAAACTCGACGCGGATGCAATGTTCATCGCGGGAGGCCGGGAAGATTTCGACGACATCACCGCGCACCCGAAACGTCCCACGCTGGAAGTCGATATCATTGCGGGCGTACTGGATATCGACAAGCCTTCGTAAAAGCTGGTTCCGCTCGATTTCCATTCCCGTCCTGAGGGAAACGACCAGTTCGCGGTATTCTTCCGGCGAACCCAAGCCGTAAATGCATGATACGCTTGCGATAATGATGACATCATTTCGTTCAAACAAGGCCGATGTTGCCGAGTGACGCAGTTTGTCAATTTCATCATTGATACTCGCATCTTTTTCGATATACGTATCGGTTTGCGGCACATACGCTTCCGGCTGGTAATAGTCATAGTAACTGACAAAGTACTCGACCGCGTTGTTCGGGAAAAACTCCTTAAACTCGCTGTACAGCTGCCCGGCCAATGTTTTGTTATGGGCGATAACGAGCGTCGGTTTATTGACTTCTTTGATCACATTGGAAATCGTAAACGTTTTGCCCGTACCAGTTGCCCCAAGCAAGGTCTGTACTTTTTTGCCTGCACGGACGCCTTCGACAAGCTGGCGGATCGCTTCCGGCTGGTCTCCCTGGGGCTGATATTTCGAAACAAGTTCAAAAGCACGCTGTTCCATTCATGTGCCTCCTCATTTACAATCGGCTTTTATTTCAAACCATTAAAGGTGGTGCATCGTCTTTCGGTCTTTTTATTTTAACACATATCTACTTGCATCACCAACAAAAAGCGAACAAACTTTCCCTTTTCTTTCCATGCGAAAGAACGGTAAGGCCATTCCCCTACCGCATGATTAGCTTTGCTTCCCCTTTTTCTTCTTTTCCCTCTGTATCATTGTATTAGCAAAATAAAATCCGATTGTCAAAGAAGCTGCATCCATAATGTATACCGGCCATGTGCGCGTATACCCTTTGTAAACCGAAGCGACAATGAGCGCGACCGTCAGTACTAAACCGATCAGCTGGTTGAATGTGACCCTCGTAAAAAAGATGACAAGAAAGCACGGAAAAAAAGCGGCCGCAAACAGTTGTATGATCATAATCACCCCACTCCAAGCCAATTCTCCCCATTATCCTTATTGTTGAACAACAGGCTTGAAAATACAAGAAAAATCATTGAAAATGAATTATTTTTTGAATTCATTTTCAATGATTTCGTTCGTAATCACGCGCAGCTCGCTATGTTCAATAAAACGTTCCGAAAGCAGGTCAGGCAGGATGGAATCCAAAAAATATCGGACGGAAGCCATTTCCGAAAACTGCAGGATCGTCCGCAATGATTCCTCGTAAATCTCCAAAAACAGTGGTTCCGGATTCCCTTTTTGGATTTCCCCAAAAGACTCGTAAAGCAGATCGACTTTATCCGCAACCGATAAAATTTTTCCTTCGAGCGTATCATCTTTGCTTTCTTTGAACAAATTCAAATAAATGGCCCGGTATTCTTCCGGGAACACGCCGTTAATGAAGTTCTTTGTCATTTCCTCTTCCACCTGGCTGAACAGCTGGTGAAGCTCTTTTGACGAGTATTTGACTGGCGTTTTGATATCGCCCGTAAACAGCTCCGGATAATCATGGTTGAGCGCCTTCTGGTAGAGCAGGCGCCAGTTGACTTCATTTCCAGCATGCTCTTCCACATGGCCGAAAAACTGGGCAATTTTGGCCACTTTAAATGAATGGCTGGCCACCGAGTGTTCCTGAAATTTAAACTTTCCCGGGCAGCGGTAAATTTTTTCCAAATCTGATAAGCTTTTAAAATATTGATGGACTCCCATCTTGCTCCCTCCTTGCTGTTTGTCCAACATTAACCGTAAAACTTCCCTTTTTGTATGCTATGCAAAACAAAAGGGAACGGCTTTTGATATTCTCACTATTCTAAAAAAAAATAAACCCAGCGTCAAGCAACTGGATTTATCTTCTCACATGGTTATCGGTTTAAGTCGACGATCGTACCGGTTTTTAAATAGACGATCCATTCGCATACATTTGTGACATAATCCCCGATCCGCTCGAGGTGCTGGAGAACGAGGATCATAAACGATGCGTGATGGATATTTGCTTTATTTTGCTTCATATCTTCCATCAGCTCGTTAAAAATGATCCGGAAATCGCGGTCGATCTGATCGTCCTGTTTGGAAACTTCCACCGCTTTTTCTTCATTAAGGGTGATATAAGCACTCAAGCCTTCATGTACCATCTCTTTGACGGTTTCCGCCATTTCCGGGATCCGGGCAAATGGTTTTAAATAAAGGTCATTCTTTAATTCAATCGCAATTTTTGCGATGTTCACCGCATGGTCGCCCATCCGTTCCAAGTCGGTGACCACTTTCAGCATCGTGCCGATCCGCCGCAGATCCGTCCCGACCGGCTGCTGGGTAGCTATCAGTTCAAAACATTTCTTTTCGATATCAACTTCATATTGGTTGATCGCTTTGTCATTCTCTATGACCGATTGTGCCAGGACGGTATCGTTTTCTGTAAAAGATTTTACGCTTTTATAGATGGCCTCTTCGACAAGCAGCCCCATTCTCAACAAGCTTTCGTGCAATTCCTGCAGGTTTTCTTCAAATAATTTCCGCGCCACCATTGTCCCGCCTTTCTATTAACCGAAACGCCCTGAAATATAGTCTTCGGTTTGTTTCGATTTTGGATTGGTAAACATTGTATTCGTTTCAGCATATTCCACGACCCTGCCGTTCAAAAAGAATGCCGTATGGCCAGAAACCCTTGCCGCCTGCTGCATGTTATGGGTGACGATCACAATCGTATAGTTGTTTTTCAATTCCAGGATCAGTTCTTCAATTTTTGCTGTTGAAATCGGATCAAGCGCCGACGCCGGTTCGTCCATTAAAATAATGCCCGGTTCGACCGCCAGCACCCTGGCAAGCACGAGTCTTTGCTGTTGGCCGCCGGAAAGCCCCATCGCTGACGTGTGGAGCCGGTCTTTTACTTCATCCCACAAAGCGGCCTGGCGCAAACATTTTTCAACAATGTCATCGAGCACACGCTTCTTTTTCACGCCATGGATGCGCGGGCCGTACGCGACATTATCGTAAATGGACATTGGAAACGGGTTCGGACGCTGGAACACCATGCCGACATTTTTCCTCAAGCTTACTACATCCGTTTTCGGGGCATAAATATTCTCGCCGCCGATGAAAATATTCCCTTCTGCGCGAAATCCGGGGACCTGGTCGTTCATCCGGTTCAACGTGCGGAGAAACGTCGATTTTCCGCATCCGGACGGCCCGATCAATGCCGTCACATGATTTTGTAAAATATCGAGATTGATATCATACAGTGCCTGAAAGTCCTTGTAAAAAACATTCACATGTTCGGCGCGGATCAGTGTTTTGTTTTCCGTTCTCTCTTCCGTCATTGTCGCCATTTTGCCTTCTCCTTTTTGCTCCCAAAATTTACCCAAAATTCCCGGATAAATAGTCCTCGGTTTGTTTTTTCTTCGGATTCGTAAACATTTGTGAAGTTTCCCCCGCTTCAATCAGTTCGCCCATGTAAAAGAAAGTGGTGATATCGGAAATGCGCGCCGCCTGCTGCATATTGTGGGTGACGATTGCAACGGTGTATTCTTTCTTCAGTTCCACGATCAACTCTTCGATTTTCCCTGTTGAGACCGGGTCTAATGCCGATGCCGGTTCGTCCAGCAGCAATACTTCCGGATTCATCGCAAGTGCCCTTGCAATGCAAAGCCGTTGCTGCTGGCCGCCTGATAAAGCAAGCGCGGACGTGTGCAGGCGGTCCTTTACTTCGTCCCATAAAGCCGCTTTCTTTAAGCTTTCCTCGACAATTTCTTCAAGCAGCGCTTTTTTGACGCCATGGTGTTTCGGGCCGAAAGCGACATTTTCAAAAATCGATTTGGCGAACGGATTCGGGCGCTGGAACACCATGCCGATATGTTTCCTGACTTCAAATACATCCACACCCGGGCGGTTCAGGTGCTCCCCTTTATAAAGGATATCTCCTTCGATCCGGCAGCCCGCCACTTCGTCATTCATCCGGTTCAGGCTCCTCAAATAAGTCGATTTTCCGCATCCGGACGGCCCGATCAATGCCGTTACCTGATGTTCCGGAAAAGCAAGGCTGACATTTTTAATCGCCGGTTTTTCCCCGTAATAGACATACAAATGTTTCGTTTCCAGCACGATTTTCTGCGCTTTTGGCTCTTGTTCCGGGGATTTGTTTACAGAAAGCGGGGCCGCCGGAATCACTGCTTGTTCTTTTCGGGCTAACATCGATACTACCATTTTCGTTTCCTCCTTCATTAATGCATCGTCATCCGGCGGTGGATCCATTTGCCGATGAACCGCGCGGAAAAGTTAAATACGAGAATGAAAAGGATCAATACCGCAGAAGCACCGCTCGAAACGGCTGCGGCATCCGGCATAATGCCTTCTCCGTTGATTTTCCAAATGTGGACGGCCAATGTTTCAGCCGGCCGGAACGGGTTTAATGGGGAAGTGACGTCGAACGGGTTCCAATTTGTGAAATCCAGATTCGGCGAGCTCATTCCCGCTGTGTAAATGAGGGCGGCCGCTTCTCCGAAAACACGGCCGGATGCCAAAATGATTCCTGTGATAATCCCCGGGAGCGCAGCCGGCAGCATCACCGATTTAATGGTTTCCCACCGCGATACGCCGAGGGCAAGCCCTGCCTCACGCTGTGCCGGCGAAATACCGCGCAGCGAATCTTCCACAACACGCACCATCAGCGGCAAATTGAAAACCGAGAGTGCCAAAGCGCCGGACAGGATTGAAAACCCCCAGCCCATTGACAGGACAAAGAACAGGAAACCGAACAGCCCGACAACAATAGACGGAAGGGATGACAGCACTTCAATCGCGGTCCGGAGCAGGTCCGTGAGCCAGTTCTTTTTCGCATACTCGGCCATATAAATGCCTGCGCCAAGCGCGATCGGAATGCTGATTATCATTGTCAGCACTAATAGATAGAAGGAATTAAACAGCTGCGGCCCGATTCCTCCGCCTTTTGTAAAAGTTTGCGGCGAAGACGTGATAAAAGACCAACTAATATGCGGAACGCCACTCGCCAGAATATAACCGAGCAGCCCGACGAGGATGGCCACGATAAACAGCGCGATCAAATAGAGAACCGATGTTGCGATACGGTCTGCAATTTTTGCTTTCATCATACATTCCTCCTGCGGCCGATAAAGCGGACGATGATTATAAAGACGAGCGACATCAAGAGCAGGATGAGCGCCAGCGTCCAAAGCGCATTATTTTCGACGCTCCCCATGACGGTATTGCCCATGCCCATCGTTAAAATGCTGGTCAATGTCGATGCTGGCTCAAACAACGATTTTGGAATGACAGCCGAGTTGCCGATGACCATCTGGACGGCGAGCGCTTCGCCGAATGCACGCGCCATTCCGAAGATGACCGCCGTTAAAATGCCCGGGCGCGCCGTTCTCAGCACAACTTTATAGATCGTTTGCCAGCGCGTCGCCCCAAGCGCAAGCGATGCTTCCCGAAGCGAATCCGGCACCGCACGGATCGCATCCACCGACAAACTCATCATCGTCGGCAAAATCATGATCGCAAGCACAACTGTTCCTGCAGCAATCCCAAAACCACTTCCCGATATATGTTCCCGGATGAACGGGACAACGGCGCTTAAACCGATGAACCCGTAAACGACCGAAGGAATCCCGACAAGCAATTCAATGACCGGCTGCAATATTTTCTGCCCGGCTTTCGCAGAGATTTCCGTCATAAACATGGCTCCGCCGATCGCCAATGGCGCGCAAATGATGGCAGCCAAAAACGTGACCGCAAAGGAACCGAAAATCATCGGCAGGGCGCCGACCATCGGCTTCCCGGCCGCATTCGTTTTGCCCGGTTCCCAATCCTTGCCGGTAAAAAACTCCAGTACACTGGCATGGTTGACAAAGAAAGTGCTTAAACCTTTCGATGCAACAAAAACAAAAATCGATGCAGCGACAACCGCCATTAAGGCGATGCAGATAAACGTAATGATTTTGCCGCGCCGTTCTATTTTGATTTTCGAACGCGGTTTTGCTTTATGGGCGGCCTGCTCTGTCCACTTGAGTGCATTTTCGCTCATGCTGTTTGTCCCCTTTCATTTCCGGCAGCTGGAAAACGGACAAAGCCGGCGGGTTCTACCGCCGTGCATGTCCCGCATGCCGGTTTGCTGCTCCGGCATCCATTTCCCATTGCGGATATTATTTGTTTGTTACATTTCCTTTTGCATCACGTTCCACTTTCATATCGGAAATGGACATATACCCGAGTTTCGGAACAAGGTTTTTCTGAACTTCATCCGAAAGCATGTAATCAATGAATTTTTTCGTTAACCCTTTCGGTTCGCCGTTCGTATACATGTGTTCATAAGCCCAAATTTTCCATTTGTTTGTTTTGACGTTGTCTTCCGTCGGTTCAACCCCGTCCACTTTTAATGCCTGGACTTTATCGTTGATGTAAGAGAATGCGAGATAGCTGATGGCCCCAGGTGTTTCGCTGACGATTTTTTGAACTGTCCCGGAAGAATCCTGTTCCTGCGCTTTTACAGTCGTTGCGCCATCTAAAGCCCATTTTTCAAACTCTGTTCTCGTGCCGGAGCCTTCCGCACGGTTGATGATGACAATTTTCTGGTCTTTCCCGCCGACTTCTTTCCAGTTTGTAATTTTGCCGGTAAAGATGCCGATTAATTGCTGCTTCGTAATGTTTTTCACGCCGACGCCTTTATTCACAACTGGCGCGAATCCGACTACAGCGACTTTGTGGTCAACGATTTTACTTGCATCAATGCCATCTTTTTCCTCTGCAAAAACATCGGAATTCCCGATTTGGACAGCACCTTCCACAACTTTGCTCAGCCCGGTACCACTGCCGCCGCCCTGTACGTTAATCGTCGCCCCGGCATTGTTATTCATGTATTGTGTCGCGGCTTCCTGCACGAGCGGCTGGAGCGCGGTCGATCCCACTGCAGTAATGCTTTCCTGCTTCGCGCTGCTGCTATTACTGCTGCCGGATTTCTGCGATCCGTTTGCGTTCCCGCATCCGGCCGCAATCACCGCGAAGATGGTTAATAAACTAAATAATGTTGCAAACTTTTTTCTCATTTCATTGCCCCCTGTGTTTTGTTTACTTGCTCCTTACACTATTAAAGATAATGGCCCGGTATTAAGCGGATATGAATGAAATGTTAAGAGTTTGTAAAGATGATAGAAACGGGTGTAAGTTTTTAAAAGATAAGCTGTCACATTTTGGGCAAATTTAATAAAAATAGAAGAACGCAGATTGATTTATAATAGAAGAAGAATTTATTTGAACGGAGGTATTGGATTTGAAATCAGTTGCCATTATCGGGGGCGGGATTACCGGGCTTACCGCATTGTACGAACTTCAAAAACAAATCAAGCGGGCCGGGGCGAAAGTTTCTTTAACATTGGTTGAAGAAAACCCGGAGCTTGGGGGGAAAATCCGGACGATCCGGCACGGGGAATTTACAATGGAAACTGGGGCCGACTCGATTGTTGCGCGGAAAAAAGGGGTGGCCGCCTTTTTAGACGAACTTGGGCTGCAAAACCGGATACGCCATAACGCTACCGGCATCTCGTACCTTTTCCGGGAAGACGGGCTGAAGCCGATCCCCGCTGAAACGGTGTTCGGCATCCCGGCAAGCCTTGACGCGCTTTTCCGCAGCGAACTCGTTTCTACGAAAGGAAAATTGGTTGCATTAAAAGACTTATTTACAAAAAATCAATCTTTCACAAAAGACAGTTCCGCCGGCGAGTTTTTGGAGGCTTTTTTTGGGAAGGAACTCGTGGAAAAGCAAATCGCACCGGTTTTGTCGGGCGTTTATTCGGGCAATTTGCATGAGCTGACTTTGGCGACGACGATGCCGTTTCTCGTTGAATATAAAAACCAATACGGCAGCATTATCAAAGGCTTGTCCGAACATAAGCAGGCCTTTTTGTCGCCGGAGCGGAAAAAATTCGTATCATTCGAAAACGGACTTTCTGAAATCATCGGCCGCTTGGAACAGAAATCGGACGGGGCGGAGATTTTAAAAGGGATAAAAGCCGTTGCACTTGAACGGCGCGAAAACGGGTATGTAGTTGCGTTATCGGACGGGCGGAAACTGGAAGCGGATGTCGTTGTATTGGCGCTGCCGCATGCCGCCGCGCAATTGCTACTCCGGAATGCTGCTTTAGATGAAGAATTTAACAAATTGAAGACAGCTTCGCTGATTAGCGTCTATCTTGGGTTCAATGTGCCGGATGCGGTACTGCCAAATGACGGCACAGGCTTTATTGTTTCGGAAGACAGCGGTCTTATGTGTGATGCCTGCACATGGACAAGCCGGAAATGGCCGCACACTTCGAAAAACGGCCGCCTGCTTTTGCGCCTTTTTTACAAAAGTACGGATCCGGAATGGTTTGGGCGTCTGAATGCGATGGACAAAGACGCGCTCATTAAAACTGCCATGAAAGATGTTGAAAAAGCATTGGGCGTTACTGGTAAACCGGTGGCTGCGGAAGTGACAAAATGGCAGAACAACATGCCGAAATACGATTTAAACCACCGTAAAACGATCGAAGCATTAACCGGAAAACTCGCCGAAAGCGATCCGAATGTGCTGCTGGCAGGCTGCTCCTATTACGGGGTCGGGATTGCCGACTGCATCATGAACGGGAAGAAAACAGCGGAAAAGGTGATAAGGAAATGTCTTTTAGAAGCGGTTAACTAGACAAAAGGAGACCTGCGCCGATTGGGAATGTCTTTTTAAAGCATTCAAATAGACAAAAGGGGCCCTGCGTTGAGGGGAAAATTTTGGAACAAAGCAGTTTGGAAGTGTAATGAAGAAGTGAAATGTCCTTCAGATCCCAAATCCGAAGCAAAGAAATGTCCTTTAGATGCCAGTCCGGGCGCCATTTATGCGGCGTCCGGCCCTTCTTGTGTTCTCGGCAGGGTTACGGTAAACGTGCTGCCCTTTCCTTCTTCGCTTTCGACATGGATTTTCCCGTGGTACGATTCAACAAGATGCTTGACGATGGCAAGGCCGAGCCCGGTGCCCCCGGACTGCCTTGACCGCGCCTTGTCCACCCGGTAAAAACGTTCAAAAATGCGCGGCAAGTCTTTCTTGGAAATGCCGATGCCCGTGTCGCTGACAATCAAATCGAGCTCGCTTTCCCTTTCTTCCAAGCGGATTTCGATCCTGCCTTTTTCGGGCGTATAGGCAATGGCGTTCGTGACCAGATTCAAAATAATTTGCTGCAGCCGGTCTTTGTCCGCTTCCATCATGACCGCTTTCTGCTCCGGCAAAATGAGTTCCAGCTGTTTCTTCTCAATCCTTTTCCGAGTCGTATTGACCGTCTCCATTACCACATCCACGACGTTTAGCTTCTCCGTTTTCAACGGGATGCGGTGCTGCTCGATTTTCGACAAATCGAGAATGTCCGAAATCAGCCTATGCAGACGGTCGCTTTCTTCATAAATGATTTGCAAAAATTCCCTGCACGTCTTTTCGTCGTACATCGCGCCGTCTAAGAGCGTTTCCGCAAACCCTTTTACAGATGTAATTGGCGTTTTCAGTTCATGGGATACGTTCGCGACAAATTCGCTGCGGATCTGCTCCAGCCGCCTCGTCTCCGTGACGTCATGCAGTACCGCTACAACGCCGCGCAGTTCCCCATTTTCACCGACATAAGGCGCAATGTGGGCATCTAATATACGTTCTTTCGGAAAATAAAGATGCACTTCATCGTGAAACCGTTCGCCTGTTTTTAAAGAGCGGTCGATCAGCTGGCTGAGCCCGAAGCTTTTTCCCGCTTCAATATGGCGTTTCCCGATCAGCTGGCCGGAAGAAATCCCCGTCATCTCTTCCATTGCCCGATTGACGAGCATAATCCGCCCTGACGTCTGGATGAGCATGACACCGCTGTCCATATTTTCCAAAACGGCAGTCAGCCTTTGCTGGTTTTCCTTGATTTCATCCATCTGCTGTTTTAAATTATGCGCGAGATTATTTATCGCTTTTGTGAGCTGCAGCAATTCTCCGCTTGCTTTTACATGGACGCGGCTGTCATAATCCTTTTCAATGAGGCGGTTGCTGACTTCGATGCTTGCCTCGATCGGGCGCGTAAATTTTCTTGCCATGATATAACTAATCCAGCCGGAAATCAGAAAGGCAAGCACCATCGCGACAGCAAGGCTGAACCACAGCCTCTCCAATACCGTATCAATCCGGTCCAGCGCAATCGAAATACGGACAACAGCCGTGGTCTTCCCGTTTTCTTTCAGCGGTTTTGCCACATACATCATGTTGTACCCGAGCGTATGGCTAAAACGGATCGCCTCCCCGCTGCTTTTATGCTGATAGACAACTTGCTTAAATTCGGGGCGGCTTGCGTGGTTCTCCATTTTCGCCGGGTCATCGTCCGAATCGGCCAGCACTTTGCCGTTCGTATCAATAATGGTAATGCGCGGATCATGGTTTGAATAATAATGCCTGACCTTCTTTTGCAGCACATCCGTCTTGTCTTTTAACGTTTGCGGGCGGAGCGTTTTCATCAAAAGGTCGGCATCCTGGGAAAGCTGCGTCCTCGTCATATCCATATATGTATTTTTAATCAAGTCGGCAACAAAAAAGCCGATGCTGAGCAGTACGGCGGCTAATATTGTTAAAAATGCCAAAGTGAGGCGGATCCATAGTTTGTTCATTGAAAAGCCCTTCCTGTTTAAATACGGACGTCAATTGGCTTCCAATTTGTAGCCGAATCCCCTGACCGTTTTAATATACTGCGGTTGTTTCGTATCTTCTTCAATTTTTTCGCGCAGGTGGCTGATATGCACGTCCACGATTCGTGTATCGCCCGCGAAATCAAAGTTCCAAACGGCATCCAGCAGCTGGTCGCGACTTAAGACTTTCCCAGGGTGATTCGCCAAATATAAAAGCAGTTCAAATTCTTTCGGGGTCAGCTCCAGTTTTTTCCCTTTAAAATAAGCTTCAAATTGTTCCGGCAAAATGCGCAGGTCGCCGATTTCAATGGTTACAGCAGTATCGGCATCTGTTTCTTCTTCCGTTTTTGCCCGCCGCAAAATCGCTTTGACGCGCGCGACGACTTCCCTCGGGCTGAACGGTTTTGTAATGTAATCATCAGCGCCGAGTTCAAGACCCAAAATTTTATCCAGCTCATCGCTTTTTGCCGTAAGCATTAAAATCGGCGTGTTGACTTTTTCCTGGCGCAGCTGTTTGCATACGTCCATTCCGTCCATCCCCGGCAGCATTAAGTCGAGAATGATAAAATCCAGTTTTTCTTTCAACGCCATACCATAGCCTTCTTTTCCGTCATAGGCAGTCAGCACTTCAAAACCGGCCTGCTCCAAATTAAATTTCAAAAGCGTCACAATAGAAGGTTCGTCATCCACAACCAAAACTTTTTTGGCCAACTTTACCCCCCGCTCCCTGTCCTGTTTTTCTTTATTGTATAGTTTAGCGGTTTGAATTGTAAAGCCGGCGGAAAAGTATTTTGTGCGGGCATATCCGGCACCGGGCTCTTTTGATTGAAAGATTCACACCATTCTGCTATATTGGAAATGATCGGTTACAGTATCATTCTTGGGGATGGCTGGGATGATGGGGAGCATAAACACCCGGGCTAGTGCTCCGTGCAATGCAGCCGAAAATTGTATACGATCGTAACGGTAAACTTATACTAAATACACATATGAAAAAGGTGGTCTGGAAAATGGCATTTGTAATCACTTCACCCTGCATCGGTGAAAAAGCGGCGGAATGCGTCGAGGTATGCCCGGTAGATTGTATTGCTGAAGGTGAAGACCAATACTTTATTGACCCGGATATTTGTATTGACTGCGGTGCATGCCAGGCGGTCTGCCCGGTTGAAGCAATCTACCATGAAGAAGAACTGCAGGAAGAAGATATGGCCTTTTTGGAAAAAGCGCGCAAATTTTATACAACGTGAGCAAAAGGAGCTGTACCAAAAGCTCCTTTTAAATAGAATTTTTGTTCTAACGGTCCTGACGCAGCTTCTCAGAATCGTTTCTCCGGGAAATTTTGCTCTTACGGTTCTGACATAGCTTCTCAGAACAGTTTCTCCGAGAAATTTTGCTCTTACGGTTCTGACATAGCTTCTCAGAACAGTTTCTCCGAGAAATTTTGCTTTAAATGAGAAAACCCGTCTAGAAAATTTAATTGCTCAACGGGTTTTCTTGTTTTAAAAGGACTTTTTGGACAGCCCCTTTTGCTTTCGATTATTCGATTGCTTTTTGGATTTCTTTCATCATCTCAGGCACCGATTCAAGCCCGCCGCCGGAGAGGTACCAGTAACCCGGATCCAAATACACAATATGGCCGTTTTTATAAGCGTTTGTTTTCTTCACTAGGTCGTTTTCAATCACGCTCTTTGCATTGCCGTCCTGCCCGATTGTAGCATCACGGTCCACAACAAACAAATAATCCGGATTTTGTTTTAAAATATATTCAAACGATATGTTTTGGCCATGCGTCGACACATTAATATTTTTATCTGCAGCAGGAATTCCGAACACATCATGAATGATGCCGAATCGGGAGCCTGGGCCGTACGCGCTCACTTTTCCGCCGGTCGTCCACGCCAATATAAATTGTCGGGGCAATCTTTTTGAACTCGTTGTAATTGTCTCTCTGCCTTCCGGAATGATGATTAAATCAGGGTGGATTTGGCTGATTTTATCAAAATCCGGTTCGATGTACTTCCGACATTTTCGTATTTGCTGATCTTGTATTTTTTCAAATAAGCCGGGAGATTATCCTGCGGCACACCTGTGACTTTATCTATGGTAAAGCAAATTTTATTTTGGCAGTAATTTTGAATATGGATATCCATGTCATAAATTTCTTTGAGCACAGACGGCCGGATGATTTCTTCCGTTTTTCCCTGCTTCACGATTTTGCCGTTTTTCATCGCGACAATGTAGTCCGAATAAACAGAGGCAAAATTTATGTCATGGATGACAATTAAAATCGTTTTTCCCAGCTCATCGGCAAGCTCCCTCAGCACTTTCATGATTTGCACCGAATGCTTCATATCCAAATTGTTGAGCGGTTCATCCAGCAAAATGTACTCCGTATTCTGGGCAAGCACCATCGCAATATAGGCGCGCTGCCGCTGCCCGCCGCTCAATTGGCCGAGATACTGGTCCCCATATTCTTCGAGCCCCAAGTAGGCAATCGCTTCATCTATCAATCTTTCATCTTCTTTATTCAGCCGCCCCTGCGAATACGGAAAGCGGCCGAATGCAACGAGTTCACGCACTGTTAACCGGATATTCATATGATTGGACTGTTTCAAAATGGAGATTTTTTTGGCCAGTTCTTTGTTGTCAGCCCGGCTGACGGCCTCCCCGTCTATGTAAACGTCGCCCTCGTCCGAAAATTCAAGCCTGCTGATAATCGAAAGCAACGTACTTTTTCCTGCACCGTTCGGCCCGATGAAGGCGGTGATTTTCCCCTTTGGAATTTTCACGGACACATGATCAATGACTTTCTTATTCCCATAGTTTTTTAAGACGTTCATCACATTTACCATGCACAACTCTCCTTTAACAGTAAGTAGATAAAATAGATGCCCCCGATAAAATTAACGATGACACTCAGCGGCACTGAAAACTGGAAAATCCTTTCCACCACCAGCTGCCCGCCTGTCAGGAAGACAACACTGATCAGCATCTTCCCGGGAATCAGGACTTTATGCCGGTATGTATAAAAAAACTGGTAGGCGACATTGACAACGATCAGGCCGAGAAACGTAATCGGGCCGACCAAAGCTGTAGATACCGAAACGAGAATGACAACGATCAGCAGCAAGTGGCGCACCACACGGTTATAATCGACGCCCAAATTCACAGCCTGGTCCATGCCGAGCAGCATCACATCCATATAACGGGCAAATCGCATATAATGCAGCCCTGAAAACACAACAAGCACAAACGAAACCCAAAGCAGGCTCACATTCACATTGTTAAAACTTGTAAACATTTTATCCTGCAACACCTGGAATTCATTCGGATCGATCAGCATCTGCATAAAAGAGGAAAAACTTCCAAACAAGGTTCCAAAAATTATCCCGATTAACAGGAGAAAATAAACGTTTTGCCTTCCCCTGCTGAGAATGAGATGGAACAGGATTGCAGAAAACAGCACCATTGCCGCAAGCGAAACCGCAAAATTCACATGACTCTGTATCATAGTAAGCGCTTTATCCCCCATTGCAAATACAACTGCCGTCTGGATCAGCAAGTAAAGTGAATCAAGGCCAAGCACGCTCGGCGTCAAAATCCGGTTGTTCGTAATCGTTTGGAAAATCAGGCTTGAAAAAGCAATGGCGCAGCCTGTCATACAATGGCGGAAATTTTCCCGATTCTCGACGGGATAATGTATTTCCGATCCCAATAAGAGCCGATGCAGATATATGCCGTGATGAGCCCCACCGCGGTAACGGTAAGTATAAAAAGCTTTGAACGATTACGCATAGACCTGTCTCCTCAGCAGCAAATACACGAAAATGCCGCTTCCGATCATACCTGCTGTCAAACTGATCGGCACGTCATACGGATAGATGACGATGCGCCCCAAAATATCACAAAACAGCAGGAACACCGCACCAAGCAGCGCAGTCATCGTGATGTTTTTTTCATATGGTCGCCGCGGTAAATGGAAACGATATTCTGAATGATCAGACCGAGAAACGGGATGGTGCCAATCGTAAGCACAATAGCTGAAGTAATCAGTGCAACGAGAATAAGGCCGATATTTACCACCTGTTTATAGTTCAGCCCTAAATTTTTCGCAAAATCTTCCCCCATGCCGGCGACGGTAAACCGGTTTGCAAACAGATAAGCGACAATGACCACAGGAACCGTTAAGCACAGCATTTCATATTTGCCTTTCAGCATGCCGGAAAAGTCGCCCTGCAGCCAAGCCGATAAACTTTGGATTAAATCGTATTTATACGCAAAAAAAGTCGATATCGAGCTAACGATATTACATCAACCCGACAAGGGGAATAAAAATCGTGTCGTTCCATTTGATCCGGTCCAATATTTTCATAAATAAAAAGGTTCCGGACAGGGCGAAACAAAAGGCAATCATCATTTTGACAAGCGGGCTGGCCAAAGAAAATAGAATGATGGATACTAAAATCCCGAACCGGGCGCAATCCATCGTGTCCGCAGTAGTCGGGGAGACAAATTTATTCTTCGTTAATTGCTGCATAATCAATCCGCAGATACTCATGCCCATACCTGCAATGATGATGCTGATTAAACGTGGCAGGCGGCTTGCCAACAAAATTTCAACCTGCTCTTTGCTTAAGTGCAGCATTTCAGCCGGCGGGATATCCTCAGCGCCGATAAATATCGAGATTACTGAGAATACGGCAAGCAGGGGCACTAAATATCTTTTTTTCATTTCATCCGTACTCCCCCGTTTCCCTTTGTTCATGATTGAAATTGATTCTCATTATCAATTATAATGATATTGATAATCATTACCAATTAGTATTTCTGTAGTATTTTCTTAAAATACTAACAAATGGGCGGGCACCCCTGTAAGCATGGCACCCCGTTTTTTAGTTATGACTGTTTGTCCCCGGCAGCACGGTAAATTTCATACCATTCCTGCCTAGTCAAATAGACATCCGGCGCCTCCACAATTTCCTGGAACCTTCACGTATTGGTCATACCGATGATGTTTTCATCCGTTTCAAACTGCCGTCAACCGCTTCCAAAATATGTTCTTTTGAAAAATCATAGAAACCTTCACGGATGCCGCATTTTGTCTGTATCAGCATTTTTTCGCTGATACATGGTTCATGCCGATTACTTTGACAAAAATTTCCTCCGATTTGCTGTCGCCGTAAATATCGGTATGGTCAAAGAAATGAATGCCGGCTTCTTATTTCGGAAAGCTCCGCCATTCGCATGCAGCCAAGCGCAATTTCGGATGCTTGCAGGGCTCCCCCGGAATGTTTTTCAAGGAAAAAGCCTATTTTCTTTATTCGATATCAAAGCGCTTTCGCAAGTCCATTTTATCATAACGCATCAAAATCTAGCTTTGGCAGAAACTTTTACTAAAAAAGTAAAATTTTCCATCGTGGAAATCTTTAGGACTTTATTAGGATTCCAGGTTGGGATTTTGTCATTTTCATTGCTTCTAGTGGTTTTTTTATTCGCGGGATGCCCCTGTTGTCTAGTTAAACACTTCTAAAAGACATTTCTTTGTTTCCGGACATGAATTTAGGCCTTTACAAAGTTTTCGGAACCCTTTCAATTTTTCATGCCCATTGCAATCTCGGATCCATCAAAAAAAAGAGGCTGACAAAACAGCCCCCAATCATAAAGCTTCATCCGTTTCCAAATTCATTTTATTCTCTACCGTCAAAATGCCGAGTTCATAATGTTCCCCTTCATAGAGCGCCCCCTGGGCAAACCGCACTTCACCGTTTGTATCGATAACTTCCAGCTTGCAATATGCCGGATTTATTTGCAGGGCACGGTAAAATTCATCCATATTGCGGACAGCCTGCCCGTTGCACTTGGAGATGATTTCGCCTGTGACAAGCCCCATTTTGTCGGCTTTCGACCCGGGGATGACGCTTAAAACGATGATGCCGTCGTTTTGCTGTGTAAAATAATACGATGCATTATTTTCGCGTATGCGGTGGCGGATCGAGATCCAGCCTCTTGCCAAAACGGCAAAGCCGGCTGCCGACACAGGAAGGTAAGGTAGCCATATTCCCGCCGCACCGATCGCGGCAGTCAACACCCCTGCCCAAATGACTTGGGTTCCGATCCTCTTCACTGCAGGTGCAGGCAAGGTGCTTTGGATTTGGTGCTGAAACCCGAGCAAAAACGGCACGAGCACAAGCGAAAAGGTATGCCCGCCCCACCCCATTACCGGCCACCACGAAAAAGGAAGTGAAATCAGGCCGGACGGCAGGAAACAGACAACCGGGACAAGCCAGAGCCGCTTAGCCGAAAACGCGCCGACCGTTAAACCGCGCCTGCTTTTCCGCAGTTTCGGTGGAATGTTCTTGGCTCCGCTTGTCAGCATCAAGAATCCTTCCGCAATCAGAAGGAGACCCGTCATCACGGAAATCCCCGCCAGCATCCCAAACGATGGACTGCCAATCTTTTCCTGAACCCCTGCCGGCAACCATTTTACAGCAGAAAACGCAAGGATCGGAATGCCGATGGTAAAAGCCGGCGACAAAAAGCGGAAGTTGCCGGCGAGCGAAAATACAATCGTGAGCGCTGCCACAGCTGCGAGGACCGTAAGCGGAACCGCAACTCCTACTGCAACCGAGACGGCGGAAAGGACAAGGCCGGCGAGTAGCCCGGCCGGAAACAAATCGCGCAATTCGAGAAAACTACTGTAAATTCTGATATGGAAATCGTTTCTTTCCCGCTTTACCCGGGCCGCCCCGGCAACCAGTGCGAGAATGATAGCATAATAGAAAACCGGATGCAGAAAAAACCTTCCAATGCTTTTCAAAATTTCTGTGAGCCAAAGCTGTTCCAACCGTAACACCGTCCCCTGCACGTACAATACTTGTAGTTTTATTTTAGCAGATTTTGGCGAAAAATCTCTATAGGGGCAGGCGGATAGAACAAATTATTTGCTGACAACTTTCAGAGCCACTTGCAGCTGCAAATCATTTTTTTCTTCGTGGGCCGCGGCATAGAGCGATTTTTCCATCTGCTCCGCCGTTTTTTGGTCAATTTCTCCAGTTGCCGGCAACCCTTTATCAAACTGGAAGGCTTTCACGGCATTTTCGGTTTGGATATCGTAATAGCCGTCTTCCCTACCCGGCGCAAAGCCGAGCCCGTTTAATATTTGCTGGGCAGTTTTAACTAGCGCATTGTTCATATCCCTTTTTAAAGTGCGGCTCACCTGTAAAGCCTGGACGTTAAAAAATTCGGGCTGCTTGACTTCAATCGTCGGTGCAATGCCTTTATGGTGGATCCAGTGGCCGTCCGGCGTCAGCCATTTAAACATGGTGAGCTTGATGATGCTCTCATCTTCCATCGGGACCGCTTCCTGTACCGTCCCTTTGCCGAACGTTCTGACACCGATTAAAGGATAATCTTCCGCTTCATGAAGCGCCGCCGCCAAAATCTCGGATGCGGACGCACTGCCGTTGTCGACGAGCACCGCAACCGGATATGATTTTTTCTCTTTTAATTTGGACACATACTGCACACGGTGGCCGCTGCGCTCCTCGATTTGAAAATAAGGCTTATCCCTTGTCACAAATTGCTTCAATATATCTTCCACGCTCGAAAGCAGGCCGCCGGGATTTCCCCTGACATCAATCACCAGCCCTTGGATCTTCCCGGCTTCCAGTTTCTTCAACTGATTTGTAAAATCTTCCGCCGTGTCTTTAGAAAACTGGGTAATGGCGATATAACCGATTTTTTTTCCATTTTCCCGCTCCATTTTGGCAAAAACGGTTTTCATCGGAATCTCGTCGCGTTCCACTGTAACGGTGATCTGTTTTCCGGTCCCGCCCCGTATGATTCCAAGCGTGACGGTTGAACCCTTTTTCCCCCTAATGCGCTTGGTCGCTTCATATAAATCCATGCCCGCCGTGCTTTTTCCGTTGATTTTCACAATGACATCTTCCGGGCGGAGCCCCGCTTTTTCTGCCGGAGAATTTTTATAAGGAGAGACGATCATGATTTTTCCGTTCTTCTTAGTGATTTCGGCGCCGATGCCTTGAAAAGAGGAGTCTAAAGAGCCATTGAATTGCGCGGCAGTTTCTTTGTCCATGTAGACGGAATACGGATCGTTTAACGTGCTGACCATTCCTTTGATCGCGCCTTCCACCAGTTTTTCATCATCTACTTTTTGGACGTAGGAACTTTTAATTAAATGGTATGCCTGGGCAATTTTCGTTAAATCCGGGATATCGCTTTTTTTGCCAGATGCTTCTTGCCGGGCGGGGGTTGTATGGTCCACATGTGAAAACCATTGGCCCGCCGCGTAACCGCCTCCCGCGCCTGCAAACAGTGAACCCGAGATGACAAGCGACAGCCATTTTCGTTTCATGGAAGATGCCCTCCTTGTACAAGAAGAGCCGCCGGCACCGGGGCTCTTCCTTTCGGTAATTCAATATATGTACAAGCAGGGTTTCTTATGCCGGTATATTCGCAGAAGCAGAAGGGAATTATATGGCGTTCATTTGCGGAATCCGCCGGTAGCCTCCGGCAAGGTCTTCGATCATCGCGCTTGCGGTCGGGAATTTTCCGGCACCCGGTCCGGCTAGGGTGATTTTTCCGATCAGGCTGCCGTAAATGGTCACAGCATTATTGACGCCTTCAATCGCATAGAGGGCATGTTCAGGAGGGACGAGAACGGGTTTGACGGATGCTTTCAACGTATCCCCATAACGGTAGACGTCGGCAATATGTTTGTAACGGAGCCCCTTTTTTTCCGCTTTTTCCACATCGGCAAGTGTCAGCGCATTTATGCCTTCCACTTCGACTTCTTTCCAGTCCGGCTGGCCGCCGAAGACAAGCCTGCTCAAAATCATCAGCTTGCAAAAGGCGTCTTTCCCTTCGATGTCATTGCCCGGATCCGCTTCCGCATATCCGTGCTGCTGAGCAATCGCAAGCGCTTCTTCAAAGGGCAGATGTTTTTCCCGCATTTCCGTTAAAATAAAATTGGAAGTACCGTTTAAAATGGCCTGCACACGCTGGATATCATTCACCTGCAACTGATGAGCGATCGTCCGGATGACAGGGACGCCGCCTGCCGTAGTCGCTTCGTAGCCGACATACACGCCATGCGCTTTTGCATGTTCCAATAAAATTTCCCCGTATTTGGCAAACATGACTTTATTGGCTGTAATCACATGGCAACCTTTTTCAATGGCCTTCATACAATAGGAAAAACCCGGCTCCTCCCCGACAATGGCTTCAAACACCACTTCAAGGCCCGGAATCGCAAGGATTTCTTCAAAATCGGTTGTGACAAGCACGGAACGGCCGACGTCCCGTTTTTTATAAGGGTTTTTAATCAGTACCGCAACAATTTCGACTTCGGCGCCAAGCCTTGCCTTCAGCTGTTGCCGATGACTTCGGACCGCTTCGTACACACCTTGGCCGACTGTCCCGAAGCCGAGCAGCGCTGCTTTAATGGTCCCCATGATCATGACCTCCCTACCAGAATTTTGTCCTTTTTCTCCAATGCCCGGGTAATCAGATGGCCCCATTTCTCAAATTCGACTAAAAATCCGTCATGTCCGTATTCGGTCGGAATGAAAAAATATTCCCCGTGTTTCACAGTGCGGGCAAATGTCTCAATTTCCTCCGGAGGAAACAGCAGATCATGCTCGAAACTGTATGCAAACACTTCCGCTTTGTATCGTGCCGCCGCCTTTTTCCATCCGCCGCGTCCGACACCGATATCATGGGTATTCATCGCGCGCAGCAAATACAAATAACTATTTGCGTCAAAACGGGCGGACAGTTTTTTTCCCTGGTATCTCAAATAGGAAGCCGTCTCAAATACCGACACCCCGTTTTTCGTTTCTTTGACTGCCCGACCGAACCTGTTTTTAAACAAAGCGGCACTGCGGTACGTGACCATGCCGGCCATGCGCGCAATCTCAAGCCCCTTGACTTCCGCTGAAGACCGGTAATGCCCGTTTTTCCATGCCGGATCGTTTTCAATTGCAGCAATGCCGATTTCATTGAATGCAATGCCGTAATCGCTGTAATACGGGGTTGAAGCGAGCACAAAAATCTGCTCCATATCATCCGGGTATAAAAGCCCCCATTCGAGTGCCTGCATCCCACCGAGCGATCCGCCGATCACCGCTTTGATTTTCCCGATTCCGAGTTTGTCGAGTGCTTTCCGCTCCGCATGCACCATATCACGGATCGTAATGGCCGGGAAATCCATCCGGTAAGGCTTTGAGGTTTCCGGGTTCATCGATTGCGGGCCGGTACTGCCGTAACAGCCGCCGATCACATTAAACGTAATCATCTGGTATTTTTCCGTGTCAACCGGCCTGCCCCTACCGATCAATCCGCCCCACCAGCCGGGTTCTTGATCAGTCCCGACCGCATACTGGCTGCCGGTTAAGGCATGGCATATTAAAAGAACCGGCGCGTCCAAAGGGCCACGCCGTTCATATGCCAATTCTGCATGAGGGATCTTTTTTCCGCTTTCCAGCACCAACGTACCGATTTCTACCTTTTTCACTTTCTTCCCCCCATACAGTACATTTTTTGTCATTGTGCTGTAACTGCCGTTGCTTTTCGTATTGCCTGATCTAGGTCGGCCGTTATATCTTCAACTGCTTCCAGGCCGACAGACAAGCGGATCAAGTCTTCCGTTACGCCCGATTTTTTCAGTTCTTCGTCGCTCAGCTGCGAATGCGTGGTTGTTGCCGGGTGAATGATGAGCGATTTGGCATCGCCGACATTGGCAACATGCGACCACAGTTTAATATTGTCGATCACTTTTCTGCCTGCTTCCCGGCCGCCTTTAACCCCGAAGTTGACAATCGAACCGAAACCGCCTTTTAAATATTTTTTCGCCAGTTCATGTGAAGGATGATCTTTCAGCCCAGGGTAGTTCACCCAAGCAACGTCCGGATGGTTTTGCAGGAACTTCGCCACTTTCAAAGCATTTTCGTTATGCCTTTCGACACGCAGATGCAGCGTTTCGAGCCCTTGCAGGAACAGGAATGCGTTATCCGGGCTTAATGTCGGGCCGAAATCGCGCAGCAATTGGACGCGGAGTTTCGTAGCAAAAGCTGCCTCCGCCGTATCGACGCCGTAACGCAATCCGTGGTAGCTCGGATCCGGTTCGCTGAAGTCCGGGAATTTTTCCGTATTCCAGTCAAAATGGCCGCCGTCGACCGCAACGCCACCGATTGCCGTGCCGTGGCCGCCGATCCATTTTGTGGCGGAGTGGACGACAATATCCGCCCCCCATTTGATCGGGTTGCACAAGTATGGGGATGCGAATGTATTGTCTACAATTAATGGAATCCCGTTTTCATGGGCAATTTCCGCCACTTTTTCGATATCCAGCACCTGCAGGCTCGGGTTGCCGATAATTTCTGCGTACAATGCTTTCGTTTTCGGGGTAATGGCATTCCTGAACGCTTCAGGATCAGAACCGTCGACAAATTTGACATTGATGCCGTATTTCGGCAGCGTGACGGAGAACAAATTGTACGTGCCGCCGTACAGGTTGCTGGCCGAAACAATTTCATCCCCTGCCCGCACAATGTTTAAAATTGAAAATGCGATCGCCGCCGCGCCGGATGAAAAGGAAACCGCCGCCGTGCCGCCTTCAAGCTGCGCCACGCGTTTTTCAAATACATCCAGAGTCGGGTTGCCGATCCGTGTATAGATAAAGCCTTCTTGCGTTAAATTGAAGACGCCCTGCGCGTAATCCGTATCTTTAAAAACGTAAGAGGTCGTTCTATATACAGGTACCGCGCGCGAACCTGTGGCCGGGTCCGGTTCCTGTCCTCCGTGCAATAATAAAGTTTCAGGGCGTAAAGATTCTTCTGTCATTTACAATTCCTCCTACTATAGTAAAATTTGCCTAGGAAAAGATAAAAAACAATTCCGACAAGACAAGGCACTTTTTTAGAAGAGGAATAGAAAAACCCTCTTCATAAGGAAGAGGGCTACGTTATGTAAGTTCCTCCCCTTATCTTTCAGACGAATGTCTGTAGGAATTAGCACCTTTTCAAGCATATGCCTGAAGGTTGCCGGGCTTCGCAGGGCCTAGTCCCTCCGCCGCTCTTGATAAGAGTGTTTCAATTAAAATTATGAAAATTTTTAAATGACTCATTGGTAAAAATTATAGATTACAATTTCTGAATCGTCAACCCATTTTTTCAATTTTTCTTTTCGATCATGCGGGGGGGATGTTTCCGCCCCTTGCACACTTTTACAAAATTGGCGATAACAGGCGGGAGATCGATTCTTTGAAACGGATCACAAGCGGGCGTTTCTGATAATCTTGCAGCGTCAGTTCGGTTGAATCCGCCATATCTTTTCTGAAAATGTGGGAGAGCCTGCCCGAAAGCTTGCGGTCGTACAGCACAGCATTCACTTCGAAATTCAGGCGGAAGCTGCGTACATCAATATTGGCCGTCCCGACAGAGGAAATTTTCCCATCCACCACAATCATTTTTGCATGGATAAAACCATTTTGGTAAATGTACACTTTCACGCCAGTTTTTAAAAGCTGACCGATATTCGAAAGCGTCGCCCAATATACAAACATATGGTCAGGCTTGTTCGGGATCATGATCCGGACATCAACCCCGGATAAGGCCGCAAGCTTCAGCGCGTTCAGCAAACTGTCATCTGGAATAAAATAAGGCGTTTGCAAATAAATATATTTTTTGGCGGAATTGATCATTTTGATATAACTGTTTTTGATTTGCTCCCATTCGGAATCGGGGCCGCTTGAGACAATTTGGATATCCGTTTCCCCTTGCGGCTCGATCACCGGAAAGTACCGTTCTTCATTTTTAATATCGTTCGGCGACGCCTGGTTCCAGTCTAAAATGAACCGGGTCTGCATCCCATAAACGGCGCTACCTTCAATTCTCAAGTGGGTGTCGCGCCAATAGCCGAATTTTTTGTCCAGCCCCAAATATTCGTCTCCGACATTAAAGCCGCCGATGTACCCGATGCGGCCGTCAATGATCGCCAGTTTCCGGTGGTTCCTGAAATTGACGCGCAAATTGATGAGCGGAATGCGCGCCGGGAAGAATGCCGCCACTTCGCCGCCTGCCTCGACAAGCGGCCGGAAAAAACTGCGGCGGAACAGCATCCGCGATCCCATATCATCGTAAAGCAGCCGCACCTTTACGCCTTCTTTTGCTTTTTCGGTAAGCAGTTCGATCATTTCATTTCCAAGGCGGTCGTTGCGGAAAATGTAATAAACGAGGTGGATGCTGTCCTTTGCCTTCCGGATGTCTTCAAACAATGCCAGAAATTTTTCCTTACCGTCTGTAAAAATATCGACGTGGTTATCCTGGGAGAGAATCGCACCGTCATTCACCAGCAGCATGTAAACAAGGTCTTTGTACTGCACCGTCCGTTCATCATGAAATGGGAAACGGTTCTCCCGCAAAAGTTCAATTTGCTGTTGGGCAATTTCTTTAATCCCAATTTTTTCCTGAACTTTCCAATCGAATATTTTACGCCGGCTTAAATTCTGCCCGAAAACTAAATAGAGTACAAATCCAGCGATCGGAATGAATAAAAGCACCAGCAACCACGCCCAAGTTGCTCCGACATCCCGCCGTTCAAGGAAAATAACGGTTCCCGCCAGGATAAAGTTTAAAAGAAATAAAATCACCAATAATACCGTTACAATCATTATGTTCTCCTTTTCATGCACCCTTCTTCGTTTTTGCCGTGTCTGCCGCCGTTCCGCCTTTTGGAAAATGCCGGCGTACGGAAGGCGGCTGCGGGGCGGATGCCCAAATCGTTTATTGTTTGATGTAGCGGGAAAAATGACAATTGTATCATACCATAATATTTGTTCCTGACCCACGTAAATGCACTTTTATTTTCATGTACTTTTCTTCCACCACTAAAAAAGAACCGCACCCATTGGATGCAGTTCTTTTTCCGGCTCTCTAATACACCGCGGCATCAAGAGCCTTTTATTAAAAATTGATAAAGTTTCTCGGATTTTGGGCGCCATTATGCGGTGGCGGAGTCCAGCGGCCATTATAAATTTCAAAGTGAAGGTGTGGCCCCGTAGATTCGCCTGTATTGCCCATTACGCCGATCTGCTGACCTTTGCTGACTGACTGCCCTGTACTTACAGAGTAAGAACTCAAGTGGGCATAAACCGTCGTGTACAGTTTCCCGTTAATATAATGGGTAATCATCACACAATTTCCGTACGAAGAAGAATGGTATGCCCTGAACACAATCCCGTCGGCTGCCGCAACAACCGGCGTACCGATGCTGTTGGCAATATCAATGCCCGGATGGAAACCGCCGGAACGCGCACCAAATTCAGATGAAATATACCCCGCTACCGGACGCGTAAATGCCCCGGAAGATACTTTCGGAAGCGGTCCGCCAGACCCTGCAGAACTGCTGCTGCCCGTAGAACTTGAACCAGAAGAGGATCCGGTTTCCGCCTGCGGTTTGGTTGCGGCCTGCTGCTTTTTCGCCAATGCAATCGCCTTTTCAACCGAAGCTTTTTGGTCGGCCAAGATGCTCTTCTGTTCACTCAGAGACATCTTTTCTTCTTGCAAACTGTCTTTTTGCTTTTCAAGTTTTTTGACCAATGCGGATTTCGCATTCTGGTCATCTTTTAATTTCGCTTTTAATGATTTCAGATTGGAAAGCATCGATTCCAAATCTGCCAGTTTACTTTCAATGGCAGTCTGCTTTTCTTTCAGATCCTGCTCATCTTTTTTCTGTTCTTCGATAATTTTTTGGTCCGCTTCGACAAGCGTTTTCACAGCCGCAATCCGGTCAATTAAATCATCGAAACTTTTTGCTTCCAAAATGACATCCAAATAATTGACAGAACCGCCGCCATTTTTCTGCATCGCGCGGGCGCGGTCTTTTAAAATTCCATTCCGCTCTTCAATTCTCTTTTTTAATTTCCCGATGCTTTTCTTCAGTTCGGAAATTTGGCTTTTTGTTTCGCTGATTTTATGCTCTTCTTCATTGATTTTTTCATTAGCAGATTGGATTTTGGATTCGATTTCCTCAAGTTGGCTGCCCAGGGAAGCCTGTTTGCTGTTAATGGAAGAAATTTGGCTGTCTTTTTCGTTGATTTGGGATTGTAGTTTCGAGCTTTTGCTCTCAATCTCGCTCTTTTTCTGCTGCAATTCCGATATACTTGCAGCAGAAGCACCCGTCTGATAGCCAAACAGGCCGCCGAGGCTCAATGTGCACGCGATAGCCGCAGGCAATATGGAACGCTTCCTCATGTTTCTCCCCCTTTAAATGCAATATTCATTATGTATCCGGGAACAGTCCCCGGTTTTATATGTTTAGGCATGGCCTTATGTGGGTATTGAATGACAAACGATTACGCTTGTGGCGGGGGCAGAGCGGGAAAAGCTTCCCGCCGTGCCTTTTATTCCGCCATTACACTTTTAAATAGCGGCGGATGGACATCGAACTGCCCCACACGCCGATGCAAATACCAAGCAGAAGCAGCAGGCCGTCAACTCCATAAATGAACGGGCTGTAATTCAGCAGATGGATAATATTGTTTTGGAGTTTCGGCGATATGAGTTCGTATAAATAGAAGTAGCCGAAAGAAATGATGAGAATCGGGAGAATGGACCCTAAAATCCCGAGCCATAATCCTTCAAGCAGGAACGGCCAGCGGATGAACCAGTTTGTCGCCCCGACCAGTTTCATAATCTCGATTTCTTTTCTTCTTGCAAATATCGTAATTTTAATGGTATTCGAGATTAAGAACATTGCGGTCAATAGAAGGGCGATGATCAAGACTAGGCCGATATTCCGGCAGATGCTAAGGACATGGAACAGTTTTTCGACTTTGCCCTTTCCGTAAATCGCCGATTCAACATGGTCCATCTTTTCAATTTGGCGTGCAACTTTCGGCGTATCCGTCGGCTGTTTTGTTTTGACAATGAACACGTCATACAAAGGGTTGTCCTGTTGGAACAGCTTAAAGTCGCTGCCCATCGTTTTGATCAACTCCTTCAATTCCTGCTCTTTAGAAGAAAACTTGACGGATTTGACCGCGCCTATACTCTCAATCTCGCTTTTCAGCTTTTCCCTGTCGGCGGCTTTCGCCGTTAAATCGATATGGACGCGGATTTCCACGTCATTTTCAATATCGTTCGCAAACTTGTTCATGTTCAGGATGATCACGAAAAACACGCCGACAAGCAGCAAGGTTATGGTTACGGCGCTGGCCGAAGCAAACATCATCCAGCCGTTGCGGCCGAGGCTTTTAAAACTTTCCCGGAAATGGCGTTTTACCGTATTAATCTTCATAACCGTAACCTCCCAGCTGCTCATCGCGCACGACTTTTCCACTTTCAATAGCGATCACGCGGTGCTTGTTTGTGTTGACAATTTCACGGTTATGGGTTGCCATCACGACAGTCGTTCCGGTTAAATTGATGTCTTCCAGTATTTTCATAATTTCCCAGGAAGTTTCCGGATCCAAGTTTCCCGTCGGCTCGTCCGCAATGACCACTTTCGGCATATTGACAATCGAGCGCGCGATCGAAACACGCTGTTGTTCCCCTCCGGACAATTCGGAAGGCAGCATCCTTGCTTTATTCTTCAACCCTACCTGATCCAGCACTTCCATCACGCGTTTCCGGATATACGGCGGATCCTGCTCGATGACTTCAAGGGCAAACGCGACATTTTCATAGACGGTTAATGTCGGAAGCAACTTAAAATCCTGGAAAACGACGCCGATCTGCCTTCTGAAATAAGGAACTCTTTTATCCCTGATTTTCGAAAGGTTTACCCCGTTGACGAGCACTGTACCAGCTGTCGGTTTTTCTTCGCGGTAAATCAGCTTAATAACGGTCGACTTTCCCGCGCCGCTCGGGCCGACAATATAAACAAACTCGCCCTGTTTGATTTTAATATTTAAACCGTTCGCAGCCATTACGCCATTCGGATACTTTTTATACACATCCTTTAATTCAATCATTTCATCACCTGACTTTTTCAATCTGTACTCCCAAGATGCGGAACTGATCATTACGCTGCAACAAAAAACACCATTTTTTGCACTACACATGTGTCCCGCTTTAAATATTTGCAAACGGCGCAAATATTCCGGCAATAAGGCATGTTTACTGTCAAGAAAGGCTGCCTCTAAGGCTAAGGCACCTTCTATGGAAATTCGACTTTTTTCTCTCTCAACCTGCGAGAATCGGCACAATTACCCGAAATTCGCACATAAATTATTATAGCATCCCACATTTGCTTAAACATTACAGTTATATTTCAATTTTTCTCGCCAAGCCGTGTAAAATCTGGAAAGGCGGGAAAAAAGCCGGACAGGAAAAAACGAGGCTGTCCCAAAAGTCGGTAGATTGACCAGGGGCACCCCCTTTTTTTATGTAAGGTTATGTTATCTGAGAATGTTGATGATCTTGAAATTTACGAGACTCCTGAGGGAAAAGTGAACCAGTGGGACAGCACCTTTAGATCAAAATTTTCCTGTGGAAACGGTTCTGAGAAACTTTGTTACGACCGTTAGAGCAAAATAAAACTCCTAAAACGGGCCTGACACAGCTCGAAAAATTTCTACTTAAAAGGGGCTTTCGGGACAGCCTCGTCATTTCTTTTCGGACAGCCATTTTGCCACTTTTTTCGCGTCGCTTCCTTTTAAAAGCCCTGCCGGCATGTCCCCTTTTCCATTTTCAATCACATGCAAAATCTGCTTTTCGCTTAATTTTGAGCCGATATGCTGCAGGTTCGGCCCGACATCGCCTTCCAAATTGTTGCCGTGGCAGGCGGAACATTTCTGGTCCACAAGCTTCTCGGCATCTCCGCCGCTTACCGTGTTGTTTGAGCCTCCGCCCTGCGATGAGGAGCCGTTCCCGCACGCGGAAAGCCCAATTGCAAGCAAAAGCGCCGCTGCCATCGCAAGCTGTTTTTTCATTGAAAATCCTCCCATCCTGAGCTTGTCTTTCTCCCCCCATTATACCGGATTGCTACGGCATTTTAAAACCTTCGCCAAGCACTTCGGCGGCTTCCATCACCACCACGAATGCTTTTCCGTCTATCGCTCTCACAAGGTTTTTCAGCTTGATAAATTCCGTCTGGTCGATGACGCACATCAGGATCGGTTTTTCCCGGTCGGTAAAGCCGCCGTATGCCTGCAGCTTCGTGACGCCGCGGTCAACTTGGTACAAAATCTCCTTGCGTATTTCCGCATGTTTATCGGAAATGATCAGCACATTTTTGGATCGGTTCAGCCCAACCTGGACAAGGTCAATCGTCTTACTAGTCACAAACAGCCCGATGATCGCATACAAGCCCTTTTCAATATCAAAAACGGCGGCAGCCGACAGGACCACAAGCCCGTCAATAAACATCACACATTTTCCGAGCGAAATGCCGGTAAATTTATGAATGATTTGGGCGGCAAGATCCGTTCCACCCGTGGAGGCCCTGCCGAGAAAAACAATCCCAAGACCTGCCCCGACACCGATCCCGCCAAACAGTGAAGCGAGAAGCGCATCATGGGTCCACGGCTGCCAATGTTCCGTCAAAAAAACGACGAACGGCAAAAAAACAGTGCCGACAAGCGTCTTAATTCCAAATTGGTACCCTAAAAAAATGAGGCCGGCAATAAACAGCGGAATATTCAGCCCCCATTGCACATAGGCAGGCTTCCATCCAAACAACCCGTGCAAAATCGTGCTGATCCCGCTGACGCCACCGGATGCAATATTATTCGGCAGCAGGAAAACATTAAAAGCAATGGCCACAATGGCTGATCCAACAAGGATATATACATATTCCATCAGCATCATCCGGTATTTGCCACCCGCTTGCTTCCTTTTCTTTCCCATTTCAATCCTCCTATCAAAAAGCCTGTATTCTCTTCCGGCACCGGCGATCTTTTCATAAGGCTATATCGCGCGGTCTTACCTATCAGGAACCTCAAAAAATATCGCCCATGAACATACCAGAGCCTTCCAAAAAAAAACGATGCCATGCACCAATATATAGGGCCTCCAATTTTTTGTATCCCTTATATATTCTTTGGATTATGGCATCATTGACATGTTCCGGCTTTTTTAGGGCAGGGCCGTTCATTATGAAATGCGGGAACGCAAATATGCATCGATAAATGTATCGATCTCGCCGTCCATCACGGCCTGGACGTTCCCCGTTTCCACGTTTGTGCGGTGGTCTTTTACCATCGAATACGGGTGGAACACATAAGAACGGATTTGGCTTCCCCAGCCAATCTCTTTCTGCTCGCCGCGGATTTCCGCCAATTGCTTTTCTTTTTCTTCCAATTCCTTCTGATATAATTTCGCTTTTAACATTTTCATGGCCTGCTCACGGTTTTGGATCTGCGACCGTTCAGACTGGCAGGCCACAACAATCCCTGTAGGAATATGGGTAATCCGGACGGCAGATGATGTTTTATTAATATGCTGTCCGCCTGCGCCGCTCGCCCGGTATGTGTCCACGCGCAAATCTTCGGGGCGAACTTCAACCTCGATATTGTCATCCATTTCCGGCATGACTTCACATGACACGAAAGAAGTATGGCGGCGCCCGGCGGCATCAAACGGTGAAATCCGGACAAGGCGGTGAATGCCCTTTTCCGCTTTTAAATAGCCGTACGCATTATGCCCTTTAAAAAGGAGCGTTACGCTTTTTACGCCGGCTTCTTCACCCGGCAGATAATCAAGCGTTTCGACTTTAAAGCCTTTTTTCTCTCCCCAGCGCGTATACATCCGGAGCAGCATCGAGCACCAGTCCTGCGACTCCGTTCCGCCCGCCCCCGGATGCAATTCCAAAATGGCATTGTTGGCGTCATACGGGCCGTTCAGCAGCAGCTGCAGCTCATACTCATTTAATTTTTCCGTAAATTCCTCAAGCTCGTTTTCAAGCTCTGCTTTCAATTCCGGATCGTTTTCTTCTTTCACCAGTTCATAAGTTAGTTCCAGGTTTTCCTGCGATGATTCTAGCTCATGGTAACCGTTCACCAGCTCTTTTAAAGCGTTGGACTCATTAATGACTTTCTGCGCTTCCTGCTGGTCGTTCCAAAAATCCGGCTCAAGCATTCTTTCTTCCAGTTCGGCAATACGCGTCTCTTTTTCTTCTAATTCAAAGAGACCCCCTGAAGCCCGCTAATTTCTTAGCTGTATTTTCAAGTTCTGCTCTGATTTCTGATAATTCCATTTCACATCACCTCATAAAATTTTTCACTCGCCATTTGCCTGCTGATACGCTTTTTGAAAAAACCGGCCCATGGTTTAACCGCAAAAAAGAAGGGCGGCGTTTCAGCCCTCCTTCATACTTTCCTGCTCATGCCGGGACATTTTTCCCATCTGGATTAAGAAAAAGAGGCGCATTTTCCGTTTTTGCCGGCGCACGATTACGCCTCCAGACGGCCGTGGCAGTTTTTATATTTTTTGCCGCTGCCGCACGGGCAAGGATCGTTACGGCCGATGCGCACTTTTTTGCGGACCGGTTTTTTCTTCACCGTTTCACCTTCCCCGCCTGGAACGACTGCCTGGCCTTTTGCCACTTCCTGGCGTTCCAAATTGTTCTGGATTTCTGCTTTCATCATATATTTTGCAGTATCTTCCTCGATTGATGCAATCATATTTTCAAACATGGCAAAGCCTTCCGACTGGTATTCGCGCAGCGGGTCAATCTGGCCGTATGCGCGCAAATGGATGCCTTCGCGGAGGTGGTCCATTGCATCAATATGGTCGATCCACTTCGAGTCGACGGAACGCAGCAAAATGACCTTTTCAAATTCGCGCATTCTTTCCGGCCCGAATGCGGCTTCTTTTTCATCATAGCGCGCCTTCACCTTCGCCATGATGAGATCAACCATTTCATCCGGTTCTTTGCCGCGCAAATCATTCAGTGTAATATCTTCCTCATGGAGCAGGTTGCTGTGGCAATAATCGACAATGCCCCGGAGGTTCCATTCTTCCTCATCCTCATGTGCCGGCGCATTGGCGTTTACCACCCGATCCACAACCGAACGGATCATTTTTTCAACAATTTCGCGCAAGTTCTCGGCGCTCAATACTTCATCACGCTGATTATAAATGATTTCGCGCTGCTGCCGCAATACATCATCGTACTGGAGCAATTGTTTCCGGGCATCAAAGTTGTTGCCTTCCACCCGTTTTTGCGCGGATTCCACGGCCCTTGACACCATCTTGCTCTGAATCGGCTGGCTGTCATCCATCCCGAGCCGTTCCATCATACTCTTCATATTATCCGATCCGAAGCGGCGCATCAACTCATCTTCCATCGACAAGTAGAATTGCGTCACCCCCGGATCCCCCTGGCGCCCGGAACGGCCTCGCAGCTGGTTATCGATCCGCCTTGATTCGTGGCGCTCCGTCCCGATGACGGCAAGGCCGCCGAGTTCGACGACGCCTTCCCCAAGTTTAATATCGGTACCGCGCCCGGCCATGTTCGTTGCGATCGTGACCGCGCCTTTTTGCCCGGCCTGCTTGATGATTTCCGCTTCACGCTCATGGTTTTTCGCGTTCAATACGTTATGCGGGACGCCTTTCTTTTTCAGCATCGAAGAAATCAATTCAGAAGTTTCGATGGCGACCGTCCCGACAAGCACCGGCTGGCCAAGGTCATGGCGCTGTTTAATATCCTCGACAACGGCCTTGAATTTGCCTTCCATCGTCTTATAGATCAAATCCGGGCGGTCTTCGCGGATGACCGGGCGGTTTGTCGGGATGACGACGACGCGCATATTGTAAATGTTCCGGAACTCTTCTTCTTCTGTTTTTGCCGTACCGGTCATCCCGGCGAGTTTTGCATACATCCGGAAGTAGTTTTGGAACGTGATCGTTGCCATTGTCATGCTTTCGTTCTGGATCTGCACACCTTCTTTCGCTTCGATTGCCTGGTGCAGCCCTTCACTGAAGCGGCGGCCTTTCATCAAACGCCCTGTGAACTGGTCGACAATGATAATTTCCCCATCCTGCACGACATAATCCACATCGCGGTGCATCGCGACATTGGCCTTCAGCGCCTGGTTAATATGGTGGTTGATCGTGACATTGCTGATATCGTATAGGTTTTGAATATGGAAGTATTTTTCCGCTTTCGTTATGCCCTCTTCTGTCAGCAGCACGCTTTTTGTTTTCACATCATACGTGTAGTCTTCATCTTTTTTCAGTGTACGTACGAACGCATTCGCCTGTGTATACAGCGCGGTAGATTTTTCGGCCTGTCCGGAAATGATGAGCGGCGTGCGGGCTTCGTCGATCAAGATCGAGTCAACTTCATCGATGACCGCAAAGTTCAACGGGCGCTGCACTTTTTGTTCCAAATACAGCACCATATTGTCGCGGAGGTAATCGAAGCCGAATTCATTATTTGTCCCATATGTGATATCCGCGTCATAAGCTTCCTTTTTTTCTTCGCTCGACATGTTGCTTAGATTCAAGCCGACTGTCAGACCGAGAAATTTATACAGTTCACCCATTTCAACGGCATCGCGCTTCGCCAGATATTCGTTGACGGTCACAACATGGACGCCCTTGCCGGCCAAAGCATTCAGGTAAACAGGCATCGTTGCGGTCAAGGTTTTCCCTTCACCGGTTTTCATTTCGGCAATATTACCTTCATGAAGCGTAATGCCGCCCATTAATTGGACATGATAGGGATAGAGCCCGAGCACGCGTTTTGCACCTTCGCGGACGACCGCAAAAGCTTCCACAAGTAGGTCGTCCAGGCTTTCGCCGTTTTGATAGCGCTGCTTGAATTCTTCCGTTTTGGCGCGCAATTGCTCATCCGAAAGCTTTTCCATGTCCGGGGCCAATTCTTCAATCTGGTTTGCAATCTTCTCAAGATGTTTCAGTTCACGTTTGTTGGCATCAAACACTTTATCTAAAAAAGCCACCATTCAAAACGCTCCTTTTAATTTCAAAATCAAAGAGGCCATTTGCATAGAACCTGCCGCAATTCCTGGCCTGTACACCGGTTCCAATAAGGCAACCGCCTTGTAAATATTTGTTGTACCATCATTCTTATGGTCCGCCCCTTTATTTTGTTCCTTGCAAGTACACCTTATTTCATTTTAACACCGAAACCCGGCATGTACAACTTAAGAACCCGGGCGGGATATACCGGCCGGGTGTAGTTTAAAAAACAACTCATGTTTTCGCATGATTCATCTAAAGGATGTGTTATCGCAAAATCCGCTTCGCTCATAGCGCGTCCGCGAGTTTACCCCGCAGGTGTCCCATAAACAAACGATCATCAACAAAAAAACTTAACAGCGCCTATCTTAAAAAAATGGCCCCATAAAGCAGCGCGCCGCATATGACATAGACGGGGCTGATCCCCCATCTTTCGAGCAGGAAAAAACTGGCGATGGATATCATCAGCACATGAATGATGCCGATTGTATGGTAGGCATTTGCAAAAAAGTCAAATGCTACCATGGCCAGCAGCACGGCGATTGCCGGGCGTACGAATTTTGTCATATTTTTTACTTTTGGCGAGTTCCGGTTTCTCATCAACAGTCCGAGTAGCATCATCAACAAAATCAATGACGGGGCAATGGTGGCGAACAGGGCAACGGTCGCACCCAAAACACCCGCTTTGTCAAATCCAATATACCCGGCAAGCTCCGGGGCAATCGGGCCGGGGAGCGCATTTCCGACCGCGACCATTTCGCTGAATTCATGGACTGAATACCAGTGGTAACGGTCAACCACTTCATGCT
The DNA here is from genome assembly GCF_008974225.1 of Weizmannia acidilactici. NCBI lineage: Bacteria > Bacillati > Bacillota > Bacilli > Caryophanales > Bacillaceae > Heyndrickxia > Weizmannia acidilactici. The sequence continues at coordinate 47,532 of NZ_BKZR01000009.1, forward strand.
CCAAAAGCGGAACGGACGCCGGCCCGCCGCCGTAACCGAGTAAATTGGCGATCAGGTTGGCTAAAAATAATTTCCAGTATATCATGAGGCATGCTCCTGTTTTTTCTGATCAAAATCTTTTTTTGTCAATAAGGCAATGGCCAACAGCGCCCCAATCAAAAATGCGGGATGGATGCCCAATACAACCATGACGACAACGCCCGCCGCCATGACGATCATCGTAAGCAGCCAGCCGATTGCTTCAATGGATTTTTTCACAAAACCCCATGTCAGCATGCCGAGCATCACCCCCGCCACAGTGACAACCGCTTTTGACATGCCCTGCACCCAGGGCTTATCTTTATAAGCGTTCAGCGCCGTCAAAAAAACGATCATCAGAATGACCGTCGGCACAACAGTCCCCACCAGTGCCACCAGCATTCCCGGGATTCCGCGCACCCGGTAACCGAGATAGCCCGACATCTTTGTATTGATCGGGCCCGGAAGCGTATTGGCCAGGGCAAGGATGTCGGAAAATTCTTCGTCTCCCATCCATTTATATACTTTCACCACTTCCCGGTGCATGAGCGGAATCGCAGAAAGCCCGCCGCCAAAGCCGAGCAGGCCGGCTCTGCAAAATGCCATAAAGATATCCCGATATTTCACTTTCACACTACCACGATCCTTTTATGGTGAACTGCCACCTATTATACCACAGGTAAATGCCTTGAAGGAGCTTTTCATGGTATTCCGTATTCAGGGGGCATAAATATAAAACACCCGCAGCCTTTTGCCGCGGGTGTTTTTGCTTTATACCGTTTCAATCAGCCCGTATTTCCCGTCTTTCCGGCGGTATACGATGTTGGTATTGTTGGTTTCCGCATCGGTGTAGATGAAGAAGTTATGGCCCAAGAGGTTCATTTGCAGCACCGCTTCTTCACTGTCCATTGGTTTGAGGTTAAAGTGTTTGGTCCGCACAATTTGCAGTTCTGTGTCTTCTTCTTTCTCGGCTTGGTTGTCTTTCAATCCGGCATCAGGGGTGAAAAGCTCCCTTGTACTTCCTTTTTCGCGCAATTTCCGGTTTACTTTTGTTTTATGTTTACGGATTTGCCGCTCCAATTTGTCTGTAATTAAGTCAATCGCCGCATACATGTCTTCATTGGATTCTTCTGCGCGTAATACGAGATGCGGCATTGGAATGGTTATTTCAACTTTAGAAGTTTTATCCGGGTTCACTTTTAGTTTTACATTGACGGAAGTGTTTGGCGTTTCTACAAAATACCGATCCAACTTGTTCACTTTTTTCTCAACATAATCCCTGATTGCCGGAGTTACCTCAATGTTTTCGCCACGAATGTTGTAGTTCATCATGTGGACCCCTCCTATTCAACTGGCAGCACCCTCGCAAACGGCTTGTATCCGCCATTTGTTTGGGCTTTCACTTTAGCATTAGAAACGCTGCCTTCTTTAATGATCTTACATTTATATATTTACACATTGCCTGTCTAAATTCCTTCTTTTTTGGCGAATTTTTTTGAGAAATTTGTTACAAACTTTTTTGCGAATTTCGTGTTGATCGGCGGTATCCGGTTATCAGCTTTATAAAAATGAGATCCCAGTGGAAATGGGATCCCTATCTTTTTCTATCATAAAACCTTCCGTCATTTAATTGCAGCGACTGGTACGGATTAATGTATTTCTTCATGGATGTTTTCTTTTTCACGGTCTGTTTGATATCTTGGCGGATCTCCAAAAGCGTTTCCTCCAAAAGAGGCTTGAGCCTCTTGTCCAATGCCGCGATTTTCTTCCCGAGCAATTGCTCCTCCGGCGAAAAAGGGGGCTTTAGTGAAGCAAGCAACGCCCCCCTCTTGTCAAGCAGACGATTGATGTTTCCAATCAGCTCTTCCCTTGATTGCCCTTTGTTGAATTCTTCCAGCAGATCTTCCGTCAATTTCAGGCAGGTTGTTAAATCTCCCATCATGCCTTACCGCCCTGTCCGTAAGTTTGCTGGCGGTTCAACTGGATCACCTGCTTCCAAGTGTCACGGAAATCCGCCACCAATTCTTCGACTGTATCCAGCTTCGAGGAGTCGTTTTTAATATTGGCCTGGATTAATTCACGCAGCATGAAATCGTAAAGTGCCAGCATTTTTTCCGCCGCAGCGAATTTTTCCGTATCAAGGGTGACCATCAGTTCCCGGATGATATTTTGCGCTTTTTGGATATTTTTATTTTTCTCATCCATATTTTTATTTTCCAATGCTTTTTTGGCCAAATGGATGAATTTGAGGCAGCCGTTATACAACATTAATGTCAGCTCGCCGGAAGATGCTGTTGTAATTGCGTTGTTTTGGTACGCCTGATAAGGATTACGTGTTGCCAATTAAGCTCTCTCCTTTTTAACTGCTGAAAAAGCTGGATAAATAAGTTGCTTGGTTATTATAAGTTTGTATCGCTTGTTCCATCGCCGAAAACTGCGCGTAATAGCGGTCTTCGAGATCGTTCAGCTTATCGTTCATATCGTTAATTTTTTCCGTTAGCGCATCGATGTCTTTCCCGATGCTGAACTGGCTGTTAACATAGGTGGATTTGCCGGCTTTGTCCACAATGGTGTTATACGTATTATTGACACTGTCGTAAAGTCTTTGGATAATGCCTTCCTCCGATGTCGTGCTGCCGGTGCCGCGGAACAAGAGTTCAACCGAGTCGGGATCTTCTTGAATGGCAGCCCTCAGTTTGTCTTCATCGATTTCCAGTTTTCCGCCTTCGAGCCAGTCTGAAGTCGTAGTGATGCCGATGCTCGCAAGCGTATTGTATGTCGATGAAATATTCGGATTGTCCACTTTTGTATAGATTAATGTCCGCATATTGGACAACGAACTTTGCAGCGTCATATCGTTCCGCAGCAAGCCGCTTTTCGCTTTCGCATCCCATTGGTTTTGCTGCGTTTCCGTCATTTGGGAACGCTGGTCGTCCGTCAGCGGCGCATAATCGGAGTACCGCTCCTCATCCAGTTTAGACTGGACAGCATCAATCAGGCTGTTGTACTGGTCCACGAAATTTTTGATGTTGTTGTAGATGGTGTCCACGTCGTTGGAAACCGAGATGGTGACCGGCGAGTCGAATTCGCTTTTTAACGTATAGGTGACGCCGCTGATGGTGAAGGTGTTTGATGTCCGTTCGGTATCCAACCCATTTATGTTGAACACGGCATTCGTACCACCGTATTCAGTGCTGCCGCTAAATTTTAATGTATCCCGCAAAAAATCGTAAGTATCTGTATCAGAAGAAATAATGATTTCATTACCGTTATCCACAGATGAAGACGAATTAAAATTACCGGTCTCTTTTCTCGTCAGCGTAAACATATCTTTATATTCGTCATAATACATTGTCAAACCTAAGTTTGAATTGTTCACTTTAGAAATGACATCATTTAACGTTTTGTCCGCGCCGATATAAAAATTGCCGTTCACCAGCCCGCTTGAAGTATACGTTTTTAAGTTAAAAGAAGTGTAGTTTTGCTGGTAGCTGATTTGGATAGCAGAACCGCTATAAGTTGACCCGAAATCGCTATTAAAATCAATTTTTCCCGTTTCCGGATTAAGGGTGCCGATCTGGGTCGAACCAATGAATAAATTCATATTTCCGTCCGTGCCTTGGGAGAGTGATACGTTATTGTTTCCAACTGTCATAGTAAATGAATCGGTGATAATGTCCCCAAAGTCCAATTGTATTGATTTCGTATCAGACGAGACGGTTGCACTTTTTGTTGCTTTATCCACCACGTATTCAACACTAATGCTCGTCCCGGCGGAAATATTTGAATTAAATTTTAATGTTGCCTGCCCGCCAGCAGTTGTAAGTAAAACCTGGTTATCACTGAGCGTAACGGACGGATCTGTCACCACTTCATAAGTTTTTCCGTTCATTTTTACATTCATTGGCATATTACTGTTAAGTGTGCCCTTTAAGTCAAACGTAACAGACGTTGGATCTGTGGAGTCCCCTTTGGCTGTTATGGTATCCGATATTACTCCCCCTTGGCTCCATTCGATTGACCCGCTGAAATTTCCTGACTGTTTCCATAAGGATTGATTCAAATCAACCTTATTGGATGAATCTGTTGAAATTGGGGCTGCGGCTACCCTCGTCGCTGCCGTCGCCAATTGTGTTACACTTTGAATTGTCGTTGACCCCAGCGATGCATTATTCGCCGCTGTTGCCGTTACATAGCTTTCATTTGATGAAGTCGTCGTGCGTGCCCTGTATTTTGAAGTCAGTTTCATATCCGACAAGGTCGTCCGGAAATCGTAATATTTCTGGTTCAGCGTGCGGTAATCGTCTTCCTGCCATTCGAGTATCTGCTTTTGCTGCTGCAGTTTAATGAGTGGCTGCTTTGCGGCTGTCATCATTTTTTCAACAATAGAGTCAATATCCATGCCGCTCGCCAGGCCCGTGATTCTTTGCACCATCGTCCTTCAATCCCCCTTCTATCAAATCTTCTCATCGATGAGAAACCCAATATTGCGCATCATATCCGCGTAGGTGTCCAAAATCCTTTTCGGCGGAATTTCTTTGATCACCCTGTTCGACTGGTCATCGACAATGGTGACATAATATTCTTTCAATCGGTCGTGAAATTGAAATTTTAAATGGGTGGATGATCCGGATAAAAATTGGTTCAACTGTTCCACCGCTTTTTTTACTTTTTCTTTTGTAACTTCACCGTTAACAGAAAGGGCTTCATCCCCGTTTTGCTGAAGTTGGTTTGTTTGGGTCTGCTCCGCCCCTGTGTTCTTTTCTGCCTGTTTCTGTGCTGTACTTGTTATGAAAGGCGTTTGTGCAGTCTGGCGCTTCATCGCTTCAATCATCGCAAGTATCCCCTTATTCACCGGCACCAGACCATGTGCGGATTGGGTGGTGCCCCGATTTTTGTTCTATTTATTGTATCGGATGTTTCCGGTGAATTTTAACACCTACTGCAGGGGAAAATTTCTTTTAAAAGGCGGATACCCATACAGGCAATGGGTGATTCACATATGCTTTATCGTAAACAAAATCACCAGTATTGAGGAGGAAAATGAAATGAATACAGGTTATCCGGAAATACCCTATTATCACGAAACATATGAAAGCGAGGATGTAAGGAGACCGTTCGGTTTTGGAGGATTTGGGGGATTCGGGTTCCGGCCTTGGGGGTTCAGGCCGTGGGGATTCAGGCCGTGGGGGGGCGGTTTCGGCGGACCGTTCCTTGGCGGCCTAGTAGGCGGCCTGGCCACTTCCGCACTGCTCGGCCCGGGATTATACGGCGGTTATCCTTATTACGGCTACGGGTACGGGGGCGGCTACCCGTATTACTGGTAAAATTGTCGAAGGGGCTGTCCTAAAAGAAAAGCTCTTTTTCATCAAGAAATCCCGTCGAATTTTTTCTTGACGGGATTTCTCTGTTTGAAGCCCTTTTTTAAGCAAGAGATTCTGTTCCTCTGATCAGGAGGTTTGAAGAAGTCAGTAAAGAACGCCTGACAAACTTAAGATTTTAAGTAGGACCTGTTTAAGTTAAGTTTTGCCTTCAAACAGTTCTGAGTTTCCCTTTCAAGACCGGTTGCTCTCATTTTTCCTCTCCAAACGGTTCTGAGGTGCTCTCTCAAGCTCCATTTTTCTCTCCTAACGGTCCTGAGATCTTGTATCAAGACCGATTGCTCCCAACTTTTTCTTTGAAACGGTTCTGAGATCATCCTGTATCAAGACGATTGGCAATCGATTTTTCCCTTCAAACGTTCTTTAAAATCCTGAATTGGAGCCCCTTTCCATCAGCGCCTCGAGACAAACGGGTTGTCCTTTACCCAAAACCGGTACGGGTAATGTTTTGCCTCCCCTGTATTGTCAATCCCGATTCTCGGGCCGGTCATAATCTGCTCAGGTTTGAACCCTTCCGCAATAAAAAGCGGCCGTTCGTAAAATACGCGCCCGTAATCTTTCATCGTAATGCCCAACGCTTTCGTTAATTTTCCCGGCCCGTTCGTCAGCTGCTTCACTTCCTTGACTTTTCTGCGTGCAAACATAAGGCCGGTGCCAATGTACGGTTCTATGGCGCGGATCAAAATCGCTTCAGGTATGTCTTCCAGTCCGCTGACAACGTTAACAAGGCAGTGGGTATGCATTTGATATGTATAAACATACCCGGGGCTTTGGAACATTACTTCCGTTCTTTTCGTCCGCCGGTTGCCGTAACTGTGCGCGGCCCTGTCCCAAGCCCCCATATACGCTTCCGTTTCCACAATAAAACCGGCCGCCACCCCTTCTTCCGTCTCCTTCACGAGCAGGCATCCGAGCAACGTGCGGGCCAGTTCCAATGTATTTTTTTCAAAAAACGGCGCTGCCACCGGCTGAAGCAGCGGTCGTTCACTCACGTCAATTCCTCCTTTCACGCATTTATAGGGTTTTATACAATTTTTTGCTGTCGGAACGTTCAAGCCGCTGCAGCACAGCGGTTAAAATATATTTAACATAAGAAAGCGCATTAGATCCGCGCCTGCGGATGATATTGAGCTGGGTAATAAATTCAAGAATACTTTCCCAGCTCATGTAGCGGACCAACAAATCGATTACCTGATCTTTCGTCAATTCCTGATGCTTGTGTTCGCTGATCTGAATATCAATCGTTTCAAATGATTGCATGAGAGAGTGGAGAATTTCCCTGACTTGATTCTCACTCAACGGGATCTTTTTAAAATCATCATTTGGTATCTTGATCAAAGCCAATCACAAATCCTTTCTACAAAATATGTGCAAAATGCCGGAAGCAGATGAAAATCATGGATTTACTGCAATCCGGCTCCCCCTCCCCCCCTATGCAAAATGGTTTGAAGCGATTTCCCTTTTTTGATTTGCTTGGCGGCCATTGCCGGATTTTTCACAATCTGCCCATTTTCTATTATAACTGCAAAGATACTTTCCATTTATATAGAATCATCGCATTCAAACGAAACAATACTTTCCGACTAGTTTTTAACAAAAAATTGTGAATGTTTGAAGCTAAAAAAAAGCGGGCTTCCATTTCTGCCCGCCTGCATGTTTCCAATTATTGATTTGCTTCTTTCACGGATTCATACATTTTATGAAACCGTTCTTCCACTTTCGCGAAAATGGTCCCTTCCGGAAAACGGCCCCCGGCATTCCGTTCCGCACCCGCGCTTTCCCCTGTTAAAATTTCAATGCCTTCCGAAATATGGCGGACGGCCCAGACATGGAATTTGCCGACTTTCACCGCCTCCACCACTTCATCGTTGAGCATCAGGTTGGCAATATTTTGCTGCGGGATGATGACCCCCTGGCGCCCCGTCAAGCCGCGTTCCTTGCAAATCGCAAAAAATCCTTCTATTTTTTCATTCACGCCGCCAATCGGCTGGATCTCGCCCCATTGGTTGACCGAACCCGTCACGGCAATACCCTGTTGAATCGGCACCCCGGCAAGAGAAGAAAGCAATACATACAGTTCCGTGCTCGAGGCGCTGTCACCGTCAATGAGCGAGTATGTTTGTTCAAAGGTGATGCTTGCCGAAAGCGGGATCGGATGGTTTTTCGCAAACACGCCGGATAGAAAGCCGGTTAAAATCAAAAGCCCTTTATTGTGGATTTGACCGCTCAATGACGTTTCGCGTTCGATGTTCATGATGCCGCTTTTTCCGACAAATGTCCGGGCCGTAATCTTCGTCGGAATGCCGAACGTCGCATCCCTTGTGCCCATCACGGCAAGCCCGTTGATCTGACCGATGCGTTCACCGTCCGTATCCACCATGATCGTGCCGTTTGCAATCATTTCGCGGTACTGCTCGGATATATGGTTCGCACGGTTCGACTGTTCCTCCAAAGCTTTGCGGATATGGCCCTCATCCACAAACGGGGCCCCTTCTTTTTTCGCCCAGTAGCTTGATTCGACCAATATTTTTGTGATGTCCTGGAAGCGTGCCGTCAATTTTTCCTGTTCTTCCGCAAGCCGGGAGCTGTGGTCAATGACTTTTGCGACCGCGCGCCGGTGGAACGGGAGCAGCCCTTTTCTTTCGGCGTAGTTTTTAATAAAGTGAGCCATTTTGATCCGGTTCTCTTCATTCCGCTTCATGACGGTGTCAAATTCGACTTTTACTTTAAAAAGCTTATGGAAATCTTCGTCCACGCTCGACAAAAGATCGTACAAATAATAGGAACCGATGATGATCACTTTAATTTTCAGCGGAATCGGCTCCGGCTTCAGGCCGCTTGCCGGAAATACGCCCCGTTCCGCAAACGGGTCCTCGATCTGGATTTGCCCCGTCTGCAGCGCGCGTTTCAACAGCGTCCACGCATACGGCTGCTGGAGCAGTTCCGCTGCCTGTAAAATTAAATACCCGCCATTGGCCAGATGCATGGCGCCTGGTTTAACAAACGTGAAGTCGGTTGTCCAGCTGCCGAAAGCGCCGCGGTATTCAATTTTCCCGAACAGATTTTGGTACGTCGGGTTCGTTTCGTAAATGACAGGAGCGCCCGACCGATTTTTATGGCTGACAAGCAAATTGACGGCGTAGCGGTGCAGCTGCTGTTCTTTGCTACCGGCCAGCGCCTGAGCGACAATGTTTTCCTCTTCCTGGTCCGTTAAGAAAAGGGAAAAATGCTCGACTACATCATGGTAATATTCTTCCAAATAGTTGAGCACTTTCGGAATATCGTGATAAGCTTCTTTCAATGGCTGGAAAAGGCCTTCAATTGCAAACGCAGCCGTCTGTTTATTAAAACGGTCCAAATTTTTCCGGAGCTGTTCTTCAATTTTCCGGATTTGGTAAAGGGTTTCGTTGATTTTTTCTCCGAGCTGTTTTTCCCGCTCTTTCAACTTTTCTTTATTTGCATCCGACAGCTGTTCGTATTCCTGTTTTTCCATCGGCCGGCCGAAAAAGAGCGGGAAACTTTGAATGCCTGCGGGCGTGCGCTCCAATTTAAAATTCAAATCAGCCGCAAACGCCTCCGTCTCTTTCCAAAGCGCTTCGACCTGGTTTTGAGACTCATCAATGATGCTGCGCTTTTTCTTTTCCGTTTCTTCATTGGAAAATGTCGCGCGGATTTCCCTTTCAATGTCAATGAGAAGGTTTTCCATTCTGCGCTGGAATTGGATGCCGCTTCCTGCCGGCAAATTAATGACAAGCGGGCGGTCCGGGTTTTCAAAATTGTTCACATAGCACCAGTCATCCGGCACCGGCCGCTCTTTCGCCAGTTTCTTGACGCTGTGCTGTGTGTACGTCATTCTCCCTGTTCCGGACGGGCCGACAACAAATAAATTGTAGCCGGACTGTTCCACAGACAACCCGAAATCCATTGCCTGCTCCGCCCGCTGCTGCCCGATCATTTCATTCGGCAGCGTTTCCAAATCTGCTGTCGTTTCAAAGGGAAACTGCTCTGGGCTACATTCCGAACGCAATTTTGAGACAGGCACCCGGTGAATAGATAAGACGGTTTCATATTCTTCCTGATTCATACCAATCCCTCCCATATGGGCCATGTCTGGCATACGGCATGCCCTTACATAAAACATTCGACATGTTCACCGGATTCCCTGCAAAGTTCGGGAAGAATGTTTAAGGGTGAGCAAAAAAGCAGGCATATTTACGGAAATGGCCGACTCCAGCCGATATGTTTTATGCCGATGCACGAAGGGAAATATTTTAGAAAAAAGAAGTGGAAATGATGGCGGAAAAGCAGCTGAAAAAGGAAGAAGAAAAAATCAAAGGGAAACAAAGAAGCAGGCCGACGGGCGATGGATAGGGAGGAAGAAAACAGCAAATAAAAAAACAGGGGGAGCATTGAACAGATGCTGCCCCTGTTTCGTTTAACGGCAACATGCCGTTGCCATGGAAACTTCAAGCGCATCGAGCAATTTTTCGGCTGAGGAAATCAGGCTTTAAAGCGCCCACTGCCTGCACCACTTCTTTTTCTTCAATCGCTGCTGACAAATCTTGCAGGAACTCTTCCATTGAATCAGCAGTTTTGGCGACTTGCAGCCAGTTGAAAAGTTTCTCTTTATTTTGTTTAATTATTCCAACTGCCCGGACCATCCACCGCATTTTTTCCATAAGCCCGGATAACATTTGCCATGCTTCTTCAGCTAAAGGGCCGGTTAAGACTTCCAGCACTTTCAACGCCGGGACAGCTCTCTTAAAATAGTTGAATAATGATAAAACTATTTCATGGGTGAATTCATTGTACGTCTTTAATACCATTTCAAGCTCTTGTATGTACTGTATATGTTTTTCCAAGTAACGCGAAAATTCATGGCTGATTTTTTCCCCATCCTCAATGAAGTGACTGAAAAAAGCATGATGGCCGTCTGCAGCATGGATTTTGCTGATGATCTCCGTCGCGCCCGGATTTTCCAATGATCGTCTCTTGGTTTATCGTTAACTTCATCTTTATACCTCCAATGTCACCCCTATTTTATCTGATATTTGATACGTTTGAAAGATGAAATTTTTTAACATGCGGAGCCGCTGATTGGCAGCTCCGCAGGGATTTAGCATGAATCAACATTTAAAATTCGTAATTTCATTAAAAGGAAATTAGACAAACATGCTAATGAATGAGCCAGACGAAATTTTCAAATTTGACTTCAAGCTGTACTTCTATCTTTTTACATCAATAAATAATGGCTTCATAGTAGTTTCTTGATAAGTTTCCAGTACTCCAAACCTTCGAGATAATTAAGAAGGAAAAGTATCCAACGCTCCTTAACACTGAACTCTTTTAGCTAATCAGAATTTTATATTGTCTAATAACGGGTCCACAATACACAAGCACCAAATCATAAGATTAAAGTCAAGAGTTACCTCTTGCCATTAAAGATTTCCAACGAGTTAATAGCTAGTACTTATTTGATAGAAATCCTATACACTAAATGTTTTAATAGAGTGACAGACATCGGTCAAATTGACATTACAGGCTAAATGATTTACAACATCGAGAAAAAATTATACTCCCATAGACTAACACAGGTCGATTTTTCAAAGGCTTAACGCTTGTACTAAAATTTTCCCAAGCTTGATTGCGCCTAAATCGTTGAGGTGATCATAATCATAAAATTCATCATTTTTAAAATAAGTAGAATTAAATAAATCTATCAATTTGAAACGATACTTTTCTTGGAGTGGCTCCATACAAGCGTAAAAATCGGAAATCAAGCCCGGATTAATGCTATTTCGATAATATTCTGTTACAGGAGGAACGTATAGAATAATTTCCACCCCACGGTTATTCATCTCCTCTAAGAAATCCGCAAACAATTTTTGATTTTCCTGAACTGTAGAAGCATATTTAAAAAACTTATTATGGCTTGCTGCACGCTTTTGGGCTCGCTCACGGTTTGTTATATCATCATGTTTAAGAATTTCACTGTCCATACGTGGATAAGAAAAGTAATGTGAATCTTCAAATCTTTTTTTTGCGTTTTCGACATATTGATTCGCCAATACTTCAAATGAAAAAAGATGTTTTTTTAGTGGAGTAACTGACTTTAAGAAAATTTGTGTATCATCGTCCGGATTTCCTGGAAAATTGTGCTTATCCTTAAATACAGGGTAATTCACTTCAGTTATACGTTTGTATTGATAAATAGAAGTTGAAAGAGATAAATCGTAGCCCCAGAAGTAATAGGCGAAAGAAATAATACAGTGAGTAATGTTCGGATTGTAGGCAAGCGCAGTACGGATTGTTTTTAGGGTATAATATAGATCTTGTGCATCTATTGCTACATTACGCGCAGGTAATGGCATTTGCTCCTCGAACAACCCACACATCGTATAGGAGGAACCCGCGAGCAAAATTCTAATATCCGATCGTCTTTTCAAACTTTCCAACTTTGCTTCAAGGTAAAGTCGATCGTGTGTGTAATAATCAAGATTTTTCAAATCAGCAATCATAGCACCTACTGAATCCACAATTTCTTCTACCTGAAAGCAAAAATTCGCATGTGCCAATTCCTTTTTTTGCAGTCTTCCAGAATAAACTAATACAGAAAAGTCCGGAGAATTTTCCTGAAACTGAGGAATGGATTCTGGCATTTTTGAGTACAAGGGCAATTCCGTTACAGATTGTACATACCTGATATTAACCGGAAGATCTCGCGCTGTGCAGTTATACAAATAGATGTGAAATCGTGTATTCTTAAACAGGGAAGACTCGAATTGTTCAAGAAGAGATAGTAATTTAAGCCTGCTCGTGGGGCTTACAGGTACACTTTTGAAAGCAGAAAGTAATTGGGTCACATGCTCAAATAAAGAAAGAAAAACCTTATTACTATGATACAATGGATGTAATTTGATGCAGATTTTAGCGACAACAGGCAAAATTTTTATGAATTCAGAGTCTTCCATCATATTGCGGGATAACATATTGCACAATTTATCAATCGTTATGATTACCGAAGTAGTCTCTTTTTTGGTGATATCCATTTTTTGACCCTCTTCTACATTTGTTAATAAGGGAAAACGTCTAATTTTCCCTCTTCCCAATTCCTACATATTCTATGACAAATGAATGATTTATAAGTTAGCAAGCTCGGTAAATTCTTTAAAATGAATTTGAGATTATACAAATATCATTCACTTAATTTTCTTGAATTTAACATATCTATTAAGTTCCGACATTGTATATTGGGTATAAATATGTTCACAGCTATTATTTTTCACAATTAATCTCGTTATTTTAATTTGGAGTACTAAAAAACGGGGCCAAAATGTTTAAATATTAATTAAACACTTTGAACTCCCAATTAGTATAACTCCATAAAAAGCTAATTTTAAAACCCAAAAATTTGCTTTCGGAGACTGTATAAGAATGGATTTTCTTTAGCTGTTGACTTTTCGCCGTTTATAAGGGAAATGATTTCATCTGCAGCCCTACTACCAGAATTTCCATCTCTAAACTGATCTAAATTATACAAGACATCAAATAACTCACTCTTTTGCTTTATAAATAAATTATTATCTTTTAGATACAGTCTAAGATCATCCCCTTTTTCCAAATTTATAATTTTTTCTCTAATTCTTACTTCATTGCTCCCATCCTTACGTAATACTTGCGAGGTTGGATTTAATAACAATATATTTTGTTCTGCCAAGATAGCATCAAATATGATCCCACTATTATCTGAAATTACAAAATCAGATATAGCAAAAAGCGAAAATAGATCGCTTTGATCACTAGTTACATTATTAAAATTGTGCAGGATCTTCTCTCGGCGGTATTGTTCACTCTCTCTAAATGCAGTGCCATGATGCATTTTAATAATGATATTATAATCTTTCTCTAATTCCTTAATATCATCAATCCAGTCGTCAATTGAACTTAAATGGCCGTACGTTGGAGCGTATAAAATGGTTTTCTTATTTTCGTCAATTAGAAACTTTTCTTTTATTTCCTCAAGATTATCAAATTTATTTTTAAACCATTTATCAAATTTGGGATTACCAACAATTACACAGTTGTTATAGATATTTAATCTATTGTAATCATAACGACCATAACAAAGAATTTTATCGTAGAAAACATTCCACCAAGCAAAGTTCCAAGTATCTTTAGCTAATCCATACATCACTCGTACTTGCTTATATGCTATCTCGTTTAACCAATTAGAATAATAACAACTTACCATGCAATCATATTTAAAGTGATTCTTCATTATCATGGAAACAGTATAAGCATCAATATCATTTCGATCTAGATTCTGAAGAAATTCCATTAAGTCATCATACATATAACTTGTTTCGGAATGTTCTTGAAAATAATCATTTATCACAAGATGACAGTTAATACCTTTATTTAATAATTCATTAATAATAGATTCATAGACATAGTAATGAAAAGTAGTTTCTAGAAAAAAGCCCACAGTTCTAACCGGACTTCCATTCGATTGTAATTCTATACTGTCACTTTTGATTAAGCTGTATAAATAAGCTAGTTCTTGACTTCCTGTATAATAAGAAAAAGCAATATTTGTAATCTGATCTATATCCCAATCACGGACACTTTCAAATTCCAAATGTAATAATAAAGCATACTTAAACAATCTATAATCAATTTTTTCATAACTAATAGCAGTAATAATTTTTTCTTTCGCTTGAAGCCCTTCGCCTTCTTCAAAATAATATTCTACTAAATTTACAAACGTATCGATATCATAAAAAACAGGATCTACATTATTATAAATTTGTATTGCTTCTTTTTTGTAATGATATTGGTACATTAAATGTGCTATTGGCAATAGTATTTCTTGCTCGGTACCTATCTTCTCAGCCAGTTTTCCAAAAAGACTAAGTTGATTAAATTGTAATGTTCTTTCCACTAGTATAAGAATATCTTTCGAACAATTGTAGGATGTATTATTATTAGTGAAAAGATACTCCATTAATTGTTTGATGTTTTCTTCTTTTACTAAATTGAATATTAATCTGATAATACTGATATCTTTAAGTTCAAAGCAGAATAAAATCAAATCATAAATATCAATACAACCATTTTTTATAATCTCATTTAATTGCTCTAAGGTACGTGTTTCAATAAACTTTTTAAGTGCAGCTGTATTGCCTTTGCTTAGTTCTAACTTGATATTGAAACCTTCCTTAATTAAGCCATTATCCACTTGTTCTGCATAATGGCGGGCTATATCAAATTGTGAAAGCGAGATAAACAGGCGGATAAACTTAAACAAATCATAATTATTATTTATTAGATTATTATGATTAATAAAAGAAACTATTTCGCGTTCTTCCTCTCTCTCCGTTAAAATTTGCATTAAACCAATAAGAGATCGGTTGCAGTACTTATTAAGTGTTAATGCCTTTGTAAAATGGTAAACAGATTTTTCATAATTTTTCTCTTTTTGATAAATGATACCGAGAGCTCTGTGCGGAAAATATTCAAGATAATCCACGCTTGAAATAATGTTTTGGTAATCTTCCTGTTTATCAATCAATTCTTCAAATTCTGTAATTGCATCTTGGTAACGATGTTGATCTAAATAAATAATTCCTTTTAAACATTTAAAATCAGGAGATTCGCTGTATATTTGTTCTGCATCGCTAATTACATTCAACGCATCCTTGTAACGCTGCAGAGTAATGAGACAATTTATGATTTGAACCACACAAAACGATACCCAGCTGTAACGAAGGTCCGGTTTGTTTTGATAGGCTTTCAGATACGCCTCTAAAGCTTTTTCAGTATCTCCCTGCGATTGATATTCATTTCCTAAATTAAAATAATCAAAAGCATTACTCTCTGAAAAACTCATTTCTTTTTCAAGTAAAAATTGATTTCTCTTATTTTTATTTTTTTCTTTTACTACACTTGCTAAGTATCCTGAATGGTAAAGAATTAAGCTTGAAGAACCTACTTTAAGCTCACCTTCACTTTTCCTCAATTGTTCATGTATGGTCCTTGAAAAGGTAATTGCAGGATTATTTTTGTAAATTCTTAAGCCGTGGTGCTGAATAATCCTTTCTCCATGCATACCTGAAAAGTTGTATATTTTTACTTCAAAAGCATCATATTGATTCTTTAATTCATCAATTGCAGCTTGTAAATTGTTTGGATCAACATATTCATCTGCATCCATGACCAATATCCATTGTCCAGACGCCTTAGACTGGGCAAAATTCCGGGCATCTGCAAAACTATCGGTCCACTCAAAATCATAAACATGATCAACGTATTGCAATGCGATTTCTTTCGTTTTGTCTGTGGAGCCAGTATCGACAATCACAATCTCATCTACAACACCCTTGACTGAATCTAAGCATCGCTTTAATACTTTTTCCTCATTTTTTACAATCATACATAAAGAAATGAATGGTGCCATGAATATATCCCTCATTGTTGTTATTCTTGATTCAACAAAATATCGCGACTATAGTGTCACGATATTTTGTTGAACATCCTTTTAAAAAGGAAATTCTGTTAATTTATGCTATACATGCAATTTCCATTTTAAAATGAACACCAACCAAAAGAATAAATCTTTTGATTGGTGCCAATAAATACAAATAATTAACGAAGAAGTTGCAATACTTGCTGTGGTTGTTGGTTTGCTTGAGCCAACATTGCTTGAGCAGCTTGTGCAAGGATTGAGTCCTTTGTTTCTTCAGACATTTCTTTCGCCATATCAACATCCCGGATACGTGATTCAGCGGAAGTCAAGTTTTCTGAAGAAGTCGTCAAGTTGTTAATAGTATGATCTAAGCGGTTTTCAAGTGCACCAAGATTAGATCTTTGTGATGAAACAAGTTTAATAGCTTTGTCTAAAGCAGAAATTGCAGTACTTGCTGCAGCATTTGAACTTACAGCAATATTTGTACCAAGGCTGAGACCGGTAGTATCCATTGCAGAAATAGAGAAAGTAATAATTTGTCCCGCATTTGCCCCTACTTGTAAAGTAGCAGAAAAGGTGCCGCCCAAAAGGTTTTGCGTGTTAAATTGAGTAGTTTTCGCAATACGGTCAATTTCCGACATCAACTGGTTCAATTCTGTTTGGATTTGGTTGCGGTCCTCTGTAGTATTCGTATCGTTCGCACCTTGAACAGCCAATTCACGCATACGTTGTAAAATGTCATGCGTTTCATTCAATGCACCTTCAGCAGTTTGAAGCAAAGAAATGCCATCCTGTGCATTGTTTGTTGCCTGGTCCAAACCACGGATTTGGGAACGCATTTTTTCAGAGATTGCGAGACCGGCTGCGTCATCAGCCGCACTGTTGATGCGAAGGCCTGAAGAAAGTTTTTGCATTGCTTTGCTTTGTGCATTTGTTGCTGCATTTAATCTGTTCAACGTGTTCAACGCTGCAAGGTTGTGGTTGATAATCATCTATCTTTCCTCCTTGAATATTGTCGACCCACTTCCTTGTGGACCTGGTTTTTTCCGGGTTCCCAGGTCGGCCGCCCTGTTCCCCCGCTCATTTTTTATATCGGCCATATGTGCAAATGTTTAATAGTTTTGAAGAAAAAATAGATGAAAAAAACGAACATCGCAAACGACCGGTTTCCTTACTTCCCATTATGTTCTTTTAACAACCCAAGCAGCCCTTGTATGCCTTGTGCCGCAACTGTGTTTTCTCGCTGGATTTCAAGATAGACTTCTTTGCGGTGGATTTCGATATGTTTCGGGGCGTTGATGCCGATTTTGACCTGGTCACCCTGGATGGCGGCGATGGTGATTTCGATGTCGTCGCCGATTTGGATCGATTCGCCTTTTCTTCTAGACAGGATCAGCATCGTCTCACCCCTTTACCTTCCCGGACTTATTTGCAAAGAGCGGGTGCCTTGTTTTGTATTTCGGATCGTTTAAAATCAGCTGTTTCGCCTGATGGTTCTTTTGATTTAAAATCAGCGGCGCCTGCAGGTTGGCTGTTGTATTGGCAAACGGGTTCCTGACCGTTAAGATGGCATACACGAGAACGTCTTCTTCTTTTTCGATTGAAAGCTGCTCGAGCGTGGCATCATCAATATTGAATTCATAATCCCTGAAAAACAAAAACGGGCTTGTGATCACAAAAGCGACATAAGGCGTCATCACCGACTGCAGGACCATATAAACGCCGTTGTCCAAGATCGGGAGTAAAACAAATGCCTTTTCATCCGGAAAGCCCGGAATGCCGTTTTCAAAATGCCAAATGTCCGATTCGCTGATTTCGATTTCGCCGTGGTATTTTGTATTGCGCTTCATTCTTCAGCCTCCTAACATATAAAAAACGGCACCATCCTGATATAAAGGAAGGCCATCCAGTATATCAAGATGGTGTCCATAGATTATTTTAAAAAGTCCAGCAGCGTCGGCTGAATGACTTGCGCGCCGACTTTCAATGCAGCGGTATAAGCGCCTGAAGCAACGGAAAAATCCGTGTAAACCTGGTCGATATCCACGTCTTCGTTATTGGACATGATTTCTGTCGCTGTAAGTTCCTGCTGGGATACGCGTTCTTTCATGAGATCCAGACGGTTGCTGCGGGCGCCGGTTTGCGAAAGTTCGCTCAGCACATTGTCGATATGGGCATCGATTGTATCCAGGTACCTGTCGAAGCCATTTGCTGACGTGCCGGCATTTAAATCGCTGATTAAGTCATTCAAGTCTTTAAAGAGATCGTCGGAAAATACTTTCGAACCATCGGCGTTGACTTGCAGGTAAATGCCTTTCGAAAGTTCGATTTTGACCGGGTTGTTGTTGATGCCGAGTGTCGTGCTCCCGTCAAATGTGCTGATATCGGTGCTGATCGGCTTTTCTGTTGTGTTCGTGCCGTTAAAAATATATTTGTCATTGACTTTCGTATTGGCAATATCGACAAGCTGGTCGCGGAGCTGTTCCACTTCGTCGGCGATTGACTGCCGGTCCGAAGGGGTTTCAGTATCGGTTGACCCTTCCACTACCAGTTCGCGGATCCGCTGCAGCACCTGGTTGGCCTCGTCCAAAGCATCGTTTGTCGTTTCAATCCAAGTACTGGCTTCCAAGAAATTGTCTTCATATTGTTTTACTTGCGCAACGGTTCTCCTATACGAGATGCCTTTCATCGCAGATAACGGATCATCGGAAAGCTTATTGATTTTTTTCCCGGATGCAAGCTGTTCCTGATATTTTGCGAGTTTGCTGTAGCTCGTATTTAAATTGTTAAGAAAATTCCTGGCGAGCATGGATTGGGTTATGCGCATCGTTTTTCACCTGCCTATCTGCCTACAACGCCCATGCCGCTGATGATTTTATCAAGCAATTCGTCGTTCATCGTAATCATCCTGGCTGCCGCGTTATAGGCTTGTTGGTATTTGATCATATTCGTCAGTTCCTCATCGAGCGAAACCGAGCTGACAGACTGCCGGTTCGTTTCAACAGATTCAAGAAGTGAACTGCTGTTTGCTTCGAGGTTGTTCGCCCGTTCCGCATCGACGCCCAGTTTCCCAATGATGCCTTCGTAATTGCTGTTGATCGTACCGGTTGTAAACGGCAATCCGAGTGAAGCGATGTTGAGCATGCTGCTGAAACCTTCCAATGAAACAGCATTGCTGCTTAAATCAAAATCTTCCACACTTGCGAGATTAATCGCGTTCGAACCATCTCCCGGATCTCCGTTTGCCGAAGCGGCAATCTTGCTGTAAGTGAGGCTGCTGTTGACGCTGATCGCATCCGCTGCGCCCTTGTAATCCGTCAGACTGCCAAAGGTAAAGAAAGCTGTGCCGGCGTTTCCTTCCAGATCCGTTCCTTTTTCGTGGACGGCGTTAAAAACAGTGCCGAATGTATACGCCAGTTTATCCAAGCTGTCAAGCATTTCCGGATAAGTACCGGCTTCAACTGTATTGCCGTTTGCGTCCGTATATTGATAGCCGTAGCTTTCAATTAATCCGAGCAGTTTGCCTTGCGGGAAAGTTACATTGCCGTTTGCGTCCGAAACAGCAAATTGTATACCGCCGACAGTAATGCCAACCATTTCCCCGCTTGCCGGCGGGCTGTCAATGATATTGTCGCCGTCGCTGTCAACGCCGTTCTGCACTTCAACAGAATTGTAGCTGCTGCCCTGGACGAGGTAAACGCTTGTGCCGTCTGCTGCCATCATTTTGATATTATAAATGCCGTCCGCATTCGCCTTCGCATTCCCTCCGCTTTTTTCCGTTTCCACAGTAATATTTAAATAAGACGACAATTTGTCCACTAAGATGTCCCGTTTGTCGTACAGGTCGTTCGGCAAATAGCCGTTTGGCTCAAGGGCTGCGATTTGTTTATTTAAATCGCTGATTTGTTCCAAAATCGAGTTGATGTCATTTACGGATACGCTGATTTCGCTTCCGACATCCTTTTTATCCTGGGAAAGCGTCTCGCTTAAATAATGGAGAGTATCGGTCAATGTTTTCCCCCGCTCCAGTACGACAGACCGGGCAGATACATCTTCCGGGTTGGTACTTAAATCCTGGAGCGATTCCCAGAAAGCTTCCATTGTATTTGATAAACTGCTGTCCGAATCGGTTTCATCCATGACACTTTCCATTTTGCTCAAGGCATCGGATTTTGCCGTCCAGTAGCCCAGCTTGCTGTTGTTTTCCCGGTACTGGACATCCAGGTATTTGTCCCGAATCCGCTGTATTTCGCCCGCTTCCACGCCTGTCCCGATTTGTCCGGCAATCGCCGGGCGGTTCATGGAAGCAGCCGGGTAGGGGTCGGTGGCCGTTAAATTGACGCGCTGCCTTGTGTATCCTTCCGTATTCGCATTCGCCACGTTCTGCCCGACCGTGTACAGGGCGTTTTGCTGGGCGGCTAAAGCTCGCTTTGCCGTTTCTAATCCAAAGAAAGTGGACACCGTATCTTCTCTCCTCCGTGTTTTTTATTCAATAACCTGCTATACTTTTGAATCAAATCTCGGCTTTCCGCCCGCCTGTACCGGCTGCCTGGACGGCGGCGCATATGTTGCGGGCTGTGTCTTCGGATAAATCAAATCGAGGGTGAGGTTCACAAATTGAAGGGCCTGATAGATGAGCATTTGATTCAAGTCGTTTTGTCTTTTCAGCTTGTCCACTGCGTTTATGAGGCGCTTCCGTAACGCCTCAAGCTGTGTGCGTTCTTCCCCTGAAGCGGCCGCAATGCATTCCGTAACCGTAACAGGATGATCGGATCCTGTAAAAGCACGCGCACATTTTTCCCGTTCTTTTTCCAGAGCTGAAATTGCCCGGATATGAGCCTGCTCTTCATTCACCATTTTCTGGAGACGCTCCATATCCTGATTTTTTATGACCTCCGTTTTTTCACAGGCCAGTTTGAACAGGCTGTTATGAAGTTTTTCCAATTTTTCCAGGCATGCAATTAATTTTTCTGCGGACATGGGCAGCCCTCCTTACTTGCCCGTAAAATATTTCAAAATGCCTTCAGCTGTTTTTTCGGCATCTGTTTGATACGTTCCGTTTTGCACCTGCTGTTTTAAAGCGGCGATTTTTCGACTCCGTTCCTGTTCGAGTTGGGAGGCCTTTTGCAATTCTTTTGCTTCGGAAGAAATTTCGACTTTGTCCGTCTTTTGGCTGCTTTTATTAGCCCGCTGCGTCTGCTGGCTGATCTGGCGCTGATACGGATTGATCCCCGAACTGTTAATGTGATTGATCTTCAAAGTGTTCACCCCTTTTTTAAGGTTTCCGCGCAAATTCACCATCCAATATATCGGATAAACAAGCGGAATGTTTACTTTACTTAAAGTGATAAGTCTTTTTCCTCACTTTTTCTTCCCATTTCTTTTCTTTTTCAAAGCGTTCGAGATCTTCGGAAATCGCTTTTGCACAGTCTTCGCATATTTTTCCCGATTGGATTAATTTGCCGCAACGGTCGCACGGATACGCCAGGTTTGGGAAATGGGCCGTAAGCAGGCGGCCTTTCCGCACCCATTTGTAAACGAGCTTTTCCGGCACATTATTTTTTTCAACAATCGTTTGCACCGTCGCCGCGCGGTTTTCGCGTTTCTTTAAAAAATTGGAAACGCGGTCAAATGCAGCTTCTTCCTCTCTGTAGCAGTCTTCGCATACATCGCGAACGGAATTTTTGATAAATAATTTACCGCAATTCGGACAGTTTTCCAACTTCGCCATCCGATCCGCCTCCCTTTTTATCCGTCGCCGTTCGTTTTCTATCCTTTTTATCGGCATAAATTTCGTTTTTTTAACCCCGGGCCGCTGTTAAAGAATATACTTTTTCGGCGCCCGCTTCCCGCAAAGCTCTTGCCGCATGGTGGACGGTCGAGCCGGTTGTGTAAATATCGTCAATCAATAAGATGGTGCGGCCTTCGATGGGAGCCGTTTTTTCCACATGAAAAAATTGCGATTGGCGGATACGTTCCTGGCGCGTTTTTTTCGACTGCTTTTCGGTATGGGTGCGCCGAAGCAGGGGCGTTGGTGTGAGGCCTGCAGCCCGGGCAAGCGCCTCCGCCTGGTTAAACAGCCGGTCTGATAACCGTTCTGCGCTCAGCGGGACCGGCACAATCAAGTCAAAATCGCACGATGCTGACGCCTGCCGGATGCCGTCTGCAAAAATGGCGGCCAAAATATAGTCGCCGCGGAACTTAAAGCGGGTAAAAACTTCTTTGCAAAAATTATTATATGCATAAATGGATATGTTTTCTTCAAGTACGCCCGCCCATTCCGGATCTTTTTCCCATTTCGCGCAGTCAAGGCATATATTCCCTTGCACATAGGCGGGATCGAGCTTCGCAAGCGGCCGGCAGCATTTTTTGCAAACTGGCGGCGCGATTTTCTCCAATCTGGCGCGGCAATCTTCGCAAAGCGGGGATTCCCGCTGCGGAAAAATGAGCGCCCGCCATGAAAGCCTGGAGTGGAGCGGCTGATGGCAAAATAAACAATACTCACTCATCAATCAGCCCCCGCTTTCTTGCTTCTTCATTCATCGCTGAAATATGGCGCTGCGCTTTTACCATTGCTTGTGATCTCCCATAATGGAAAAACGTCACGACGCCTGTCGGAAAATCGGCACTTCTTCCGGCCCTGCCCGCAATTTGCACGAGGGCGGCTTCCGTGAAAATGGCATCTTCCGCCCCGACAACAGCGACGTCAATATTCGGGAAAGTCACGCCGCGCTCGAGAATGGTGGTCGTTAACAAAACCGGGGTTTTTCCGGCGCGCATCCTCCCGACTTTCTCTTTCCTTTCCGGATCTTCGGCATGCACCGACTCAATATCCGGGTGAAGTTTCTTGAAGAGCGGCTCCGCTATTTTCATCAGCCTGATATTGGGGAGAAAAAGGAGCGTCTGTTTTCCGACATCAAGCCGATGTTTAACCCAAGCTTCAACCGGGCGGGGCAGCCTTCCTTTTTCAAAAGCTTTGCGCCAGTTGCCCGCCCATTTCATTTCGGGGACGGGAAGCGGACGGCGGTGGTACCGTGCCGGGATCGTGACAAACGGGCGCAATCCTTTCCGGCATTCGCGCTGCCATGTTTCATTCGGGGTTGCGGTCAAATAAATGTGCGCGCATGATTCCTTGGCGGCTTTTTTTACTGCCCGCTGCAATGTTTCATCATATGTGTACGGGAAAGCGTCCACTTCATCGACAATCATCGTGTCAAAAGCGGCTTTAAAGCGGTAAAGCTGATGGGTTGTGGAAAGGACGAGCTGCGCCCATTTGTAGCGGTCAGGGCTGCCGCCGTACAATGCGGCAATGCTGATGTCCGGAAAAACGCGCCGAAAACGGGGGGCGAGTTCGAGTACGACGTCCGTCCGTGGTGTTGCGATGCAAACGCGCCCGCCGTTTTTGATCGCCGCTTCGATTCCATTAAATAAGATTTCGGTTTTCCCTGCACCGCAAACAGCCCAAACGAGCATCTCTTTTTTCTTCAGGACGGCATCCATGACCGCTTTTGATGCAGCCTGCTGCCCTTCGGAAAGCATTCCTTCCCATTGAAGCGGCTGCGCAGGCGGGTGGAATGCGGGTTCGGGGCCCGTCCAGCTGACAAGCGGCCGGCAGGAAGTGACCCGCCCCATCATCAGGCAGTTGCGGCAGTATACGCTGGATTTTCCGCAATGGGCACACGGGAATACTGCGAAAAGATGCGCCTCTTGATTGCCGCAGCGCAGGCAGATGCAGTTCGGGAATTCCCCCCGGATTCCTTGTTCATAGTGGATCCAGCCATGTTTTTTATGCATTTCCAGCAGTTCGGGTGAAAAAGGGATTTCAGATTTGAGGAGTTTGCGTCCGAAGAGGTGGTGCTGGAGTTCTTCCGAAAAAGCAGGGAGATTCAAGGACAAATCCGTTCACTCCTTTGTTCGTTTGTGGGGGAGAAGGGGCTGTCCAAAAAGCCCCTTTTCATCAAGAAGTTTTAGCTCATAACGCCCTGATAGATTTTCAAAATACGGTTTTTTGCGTAAAACTTTGTTCAAACGCTCTTGATACCGCTTCTAAGTGCCGGTCGCGGGAGTAAAAGGAACTCGAATCGACTTTATCATGATTCTTAGAACCGTTCCATGAAAATATTTTATTCTAATGGTCTTTCGAAGCTCTTAAAAACGATGGTTGTTCCAAAAACGACTTTGGAACATCCCCTTCTTTTTTAAACTGTTATTTCAGCATCCATGCAATCCCGATCGCGCCTTCCCCAAGATGGGTGGCAATGACCGGGCCGAAATAGCTGATCGAAAAATCAACGGTCGGAAACCGTATTTCTAGTTCATCTTTAATTTCAAGCGCCTGTTCCTTGCGGTTGGCGTGGATGATCGAACATTTGAGCGGAAAGCCCTTGTTCACATCTTCGGCAAGCAGGTCATAAATGCGGTTTAACGCTTTTTTCTGGGTGCGGATTTTTTCAAACGGTACAATTTCATCATCGACAAACGTCAAAAGCGGTTTGATTTTTAACAGGCTGCCGATGAGCGCCTGCGAGCCGGACAGCCTTCCGCCGCGCTGGAGATGCGTTAAGTCATTCACCATAAAATATGCCTTGGTGGATGCTTTTAATTCATCAAGGCGGGCAAGGATTTCTTCCGGTTCTTTTCCTTCAAGCGCCATTTTTGCCGCATCAATCGCAAAAAAGCCCTGCGCCATGCAGCTCCAGCCGGAATTATAAGGATACACTTTTACACCTTCGACCATGCCGGCCGCTGTGATCGCGCCCTGGTATGTTCCGCTGATTTTTTTGGATAAATGGATGCTGATAATGGCATCATAATCTTTCGACAGCTGTTCAAAGAGTTCCACAAACTGACCGGTCGACGGCTGGGAGGAAGTCGGCAGCTTGTCCGACATGCGCATTTTTTCAAAAAATTCATCTGCCGTAATATCAATTTCTTCCCGGTATTCTTCCCGGCCGAAAATAACATTTAACGGAATCATATAAATAGAATATCGTTCGCGTATTTCTTGCGGGATGTAAGCGGTACTGTCGGTGACAATGACCGTTCTCATTTTTCCCTCTCCCTTCCGCTTGTCTGATCTCCTCCATTGTATAAAATAAGCAGCCGTTTGAAAAGCCGACCGGGTATGCCATCCGTCCGATTTATAACCTATCCGCCGATTTCTTTACTGTTTTCGCCGATAAAATAAAGATTTCCGCTGATTTTTCAAACTTCTCCCGTTTCCGGCGATAAATCGGATCCACATGCTGATTCACCGCTGCTTTCCGCCTCTCCAAAAATAAAAAACCTCGGCAATACATTAAAAAATGTACAACCAAGGTTTTCCCTTACCGTACTTTGACCCATCCGTTCTTAATCGCCATCACGACTGCCTGTGTGCGGTCATTGACTTTCAATTTCTGCAAAATATTGCTGACGTGGTTTTTCACAGTTTTTTCGCTTATGTATAAACAGTCGCCGATCGCGCGGTTGCTTTTGCCGTCAGCCAATAATTGCAATACCTCACATTCACGCGGGGTCAATAAATGCAACGGCTGGACGACTTCCGGCTGCCGGTATGCCCCGTCGGATGCATAGCGGTTTGACAATTTCCGGAATTCTTCCACCAAATTGCGGGTAATTTTCGGATGCAGGTAGCTGCCGCCGTCCGCAACAACTTTTACGGCTTCGATCAGCGCATCCGAATCCATTTCTTTCAACAAGTAACCGGTTGCGCCCGATTTTAACGTGTGTGTAACGTATGATTCATCATCGTGGATGGAAAGAATGATAATTTTCGTATCCGGATAAGTCTCGATCAGCTTTCTTGTTGCCTCCACCCCGTTTTCGTGCGGCATGTTGATATCCATCAACACGACATCGGGATGGTATTTTTCAATGATGCCGAGCGCGTCTTCCCCGTCTTCTCCCTCTGCCACGACTTCGAACGTTTTTTCAAATTCAAGGATCCGTTTCACGCCTTCACGGAACAACTGATGGTCGTCGATGATCGCAATTTTCACCGTCATTCTCTCTTTCCTCCTTTTCCATATTTATTGCAGCGGGATTTGGATAATGATCAATGTCCCCGCTCCGATTTTCGAATGGATGGAAATTTCACCATTTAAAAGGCCGACACGCTCTCTCATGCCGACAATCCCGAATGCACCTTCACGTATGCTGTTGACATCAAAGCCGACGCCATTATCTTTGACAATGGCAATAAAACTGTTTTTCCTCAGCTCCGTTTTCACTTGGATTTCCGTCGCCTTCGAATGTTTTAAAGCATTTTGTACGGATTCCTGGACGAGCCGGAAAACCGCAATTTCGTAATTGGTCAGGAGCCTTCTTTCTTCTCCTAAATGCGTATAGGTAATGATCGTATTCTGATTATAATTTTCGACGGTAGACAAATATTTTCTGAGGGTCGGAATTAAGCCGAGATCATCCAATGCCATCGGCCGTAAATCGTAAATGATGCGCCGGACTTCTTTTAACGAACCGCGGACCAATTCTTTTAAATTGCGGATTTCTTCGAGTGCTTCCTCCACGCCGCGTTCGTGGTATATTTTTTCCACCAAGTCGGAACGGATCAACATATTGGCCAGCATTTGCGCCGGCCCGTCGTGGATCTCCCGTGAAATGCGTTTCCGCTCTTCCTCCTGCGCTTCGATGACCCGGAGCCCGAACTCCTGCTTATGCTTTGCGTCTTCGATCGCTTCGCTGATATTGCGCAAGTCGCTTGTTAAATAGTTTAACACAACGGTCGTTTGCGAGATGAGGTGATTGGCCCGTTCAATCGTATCTTTTAAAGAATGAAGCCGTCGTTCCAATTCGTTTCTTCTTTCGCGCAGATGGATTTCGCGCTGCCTGTTCATCGACAGCTGGGTTTGGATCATGTGTGCCTTTTCGTAGGCTTCCTGCACCTGTTGTTCGGAAAAATCCCGGAAATGCCTGCTTACTTCAGCCAGCCGCAGCCTTGCAAACCGCGATTTCGTTTCCAGTTCATCCGTTTGCTGAATCACAACGGACACTGCGGCTTTGATTTCATCGAGCTCTTTTACAAGCGTTTCATAATCCTGCCGGCACTTTTCGCCAATTTCAAAAATCTCATGCTTGCTTTCTTCAACTGTCACAATCATTTTCTCCAAAATGGCGTCCAATGCCTTGGAGTCGAATGTCTTTAATGTCATCTTGCTTCCCCCAAAAGAATAGTCGATGAATCAGTTCCCGAACAGAAGGCGGACGGATGCAGGACAATCCAAACCGGCACACTGTGATAACGTTATTTTACCGCGAAAGCAGCGTTTAGACTATTTGAAAATAAAGTACAACCGTATAATGGTACTAATTTCCCAGCTACTTTAGTAGGGAAAACACATACCATTATACGGTGCACAAGACAGCCCTGATTCTAAGTTTACACATAAAAAATTATAACATATTCCGACCGTGATATAATGAGGTAAAATATTGGAATTTCGACGAAGGAAGATTGCCATGTTAAAAGAATATTTCACTGTAAAAGGCGAAGGGAGCCATGAAATTGATATTCAAAAATCGAGGTTTATCGCCCATGTAAAAAGGGCGGAATCGGAAGAGGAGGCGCTTGCGTTTGTCCAGGCTGTCAAAAAAGAGCATTGGAACGCGACCCACAACTGCTCCGCCTACATGATCGGCGAGCAAAACCTCATTCAAAAAGCGAGCGATGACGGCGAGCCGGCCGGAACAGCAGGCGTGCCGATGCTGGAAGTGTTGAAAAAGAAAGATTTGAAAGATGCCGTTGTGGTCGTGACGCGTTATTTCGGCGGCATTAAGCTTGGGGCCGGCGGGTTGATCCGCGCTTACAGCAAAGCGGCTTCAGAAGGCATCCGTGCAGCAGGTATTGTGAAAAGGACGCTTGTTTCAACTTTCCATGTAAAATTGGATTATTCGTGGCTCGGGAAAGTCGAAAACGCGCTACACAGCTCCCCGTATCAAATCAAAGAAATCCAATACTTGGAGCAGGTGGAACTGTCCATTTACGTAAAAGAAGGGGAACAGGACGCCTTCCAAAATTGGATGGCCGATTTGACAAACGGTCAGGCCGCCATTTCGGAAGGGGAAAAGCAGTATCTGGAAACGGATGCCGAATAAATCTGAAAGCCCGGGGCGCATGCAAAGCACCCCGGGCTTTTGATTAAGACCGGTTTTTAATGAAATTCAACAACGGCTTGTAATCTTTGCCGACCAGGCCGATACTTTCGACGAACAGTTCGATCGTGATCAGGATGACGCCGATAAAGATGAGCGAACCCCAGAGCGTTGCCATCGAAAAGATCAATGCAGCCAGGCTGAACATGGCAGCGATCGCGTAAATGATCAGGACCACTTGCCGGTGCGAAAAACCGAGCCGCAGCAGACAATGGTGCAAATGCGAGCGGTCCGGTGCCGACAGCGGCCGCTTGTTGACAAGCCGGCGGATAATCGCAAAGAATGTATCGGAAATCGGTACCCCGAGAATCAGTACAGGAATAATCAACGAGATAAATGTAACGTTTTTAAAACCGAGCAAAGACAGCACAGAAATCATATAGCCGAGGAACAGTGCCCCGGTATCCCCCATAAAAATCTTAGCCGGGTAAAAATTATAAAATAAGAAGCCAACCGTGCTGACCATCAGAACCAAACCGATCACTGTCACATACGCATCGCCCATAATAATGGCCATGCCGGAAATGGTCAAGAGCGCGATCGAAGAAACCCCGGCGGCTAACCCGTCCAACCCGTCAATTAAATTAATCGCGTTCGTCACGCCGACGATCCACAAAATCGTAAGCGGAATACTGAAAATCCCGAATTCCAGTTGGCCCCCGAAAGGAAGGTTAATGAATTCGACATGGATTCCGCTCAATACAACAACAACCGCCGCAGCCAGCTGGCCGATTAGCTTTACACGCGGTGTCAGCTCTTTGATGTCATCGGCAATGCCGGTAATGATAATAATCAGGCTCCCGAGCAAAATCGGCAGGGAATGCGGATTATCCGGGCGGAGCAGCAGCACCCCGGCAATAAAACTGACATATATGGCAAGCCCGCCTAAACGGGGCATCACTTTCAAATGGACTTTCCGCTGGTTCGGCTTGTCTATTGCCCCGATGCGTACCGCAAGTTTTTTAATCAGCGGCGTAATAAAAATCGTAAGCATAAAGCATATAAACAAGGTAAGGAATATCAATGTGCTGCCTCCTTTGGTTTATCATAACCAATAAGGATTGAAAATATCGTGAAGCCGCCATCATTACTTTTACCATGATAACTGTTTCACTTGTCCTAAACTAAATGTACCCTGACTTTCTTAATTAAATCTTAACAAAATATTTACCCGAAATTCACTGTTATCATTATAATTGTTATCCGACAATTTATCCACTATGATTTGATCTAAACTACTAATTTTCTTGCTTTTTTTCATATATTATAAGCACCGTTTGCATGGCCGGCGCCGTGTGAAATCCGGCGAGCAAAAAAAGCGGCGGGCTCTGCCATGATGGCATCCCGCCGCTATGGAATTTGGAGTACACGCCACCGCTTTTACTGCTGGTAAACCGGGACGTCAAACACAAGCGTGTATCGGTCCAAAAGATCATATAATTTTTTAATATTGTTCACCTGTTTGACGGCCCAGCCGATATCCGTGGCATATTGGTGCGCAGCCCCGTTATATTTGTCCGCATAAACAGGGTTCCAGCGCATCGTATAAAGGCTGTTTTGCCCGATAGCGGTATAATTTTTGCTGATCCATTCAGCCCCGCCTTCGATCGCCTTGTCCACCGATGTCCACCCCTGCTCGTAAGCGTATTTGGAACCTGTGCCGTCCGGATCGCTGTCATAAGCATGGATGCCGAACATGTTATAAATGGTTACGCCGTTCACTTTAATGCCGGTCGCCAGTTTAGATGTCCCGTTTCCGGTTTCGAGCAGGGCATGGGAAATCAAATACAGTTCATTGACATGGTACTTTTTGCTGGCATCAATGAATACCGAGCCTTTGCCTTCTAAAACGCCCTTTCCTTTTAAAATTTTGTCATTGAGCTCGCCGACACTGGAACCTGCATACTGGTCGAGCGCAAGGAATTGGAAATACCCGCTGCTTACTTTTGGATAATTCGCCGGATTGACATACGTTTGAATATCAGCCGGTTTTGCATTTCTGAAAGATTGGTATTTAATTTGATAATAAGTTTTATTGCTTGAAGATACAATTGTAACTGCTGCATCTTTTTTCAGCGTGCCGTACACCCAGGAGCCCGATTTCGGCTGCTCTAGTACTTTTGCTGAAGCGACGGTGACCGTTCCTTTTGTCGTACTCCCTTTTTTTAGTTTAACCGCGGATTTTAGGACATACGCATTATGGAATGCATACAAATCGGTCTGCGGATTCGTTTTTGCCTGGATGGCCACCATTTCCGGAACAGTCAGGCCGTAATGGGTATATTTGTAAAACGGCCCGACCGCCACATCGCTTTTCGAAATATAACCGGTCGTTTTTTTGCCGTTCACCATTACGGTCGTTGTATACCATTTGGATGTAAAAGTTTGGTAGGTTAGAGGCGTATAAATATAATAGCTTTTCAGCACGGAAGAAGCCGTGGAAGCCCTCTCGTAAACTTTTGTCGGGCTTTTCACCGCAGACCCTTCAATGGTTTTCGGGCTTGCAGCCGCCGCTTCCATATCGTTTTTTTTCACATAACCGGTTACCGTTTTCCCGTTCACTTTCACGTTGAGCGTATACCAGCCGGACGTAAAAGTTTTATAGGTTAAGAGGCTGCCTTGCGCATAATGTTTTAATACCGTCGAAACCGTGCTCGGCCGTGTGTAAACCGGCATGGAAGACGGCAGTGAAATCCCGCGCTTCGTCACCGGCGATGAGGTAATGGCTTCCACATCGTTCTTATAAATATAGCCTGTCCGTGTTTTGCCGTTTACAGTTGTTGTGTATGTATACCAATGGGCTGAAAAAGTTTTATATGTCAGCTTCGTCCCCTGTGCATAGGTTTTTAGCGGAGATGAACCGGTGCTTGCCCGCGAATAAAGTATCGTCGGATTTTTCAAAACAATTCCGGTTTTCGCGGTTTGCGATGAGGACGCATTTTCCGTATCGCTTTTGGCAATATAGCCCGTCACGGTTTTGCTGCCGATTTGTGTCGTATATTGGTAAAAACCGGATGTAAATGTTTTATAGGTCAGCACTGTGCCCTGGGGATACGATTTTAATGCGGCAGACGAGGTGCTTGCTTTTGAATACAGCTTTGTCGGGCTTTTCAAAAGGATGCCTTTCACGGAAACCGGATGCAGGGTTGCCGTTTCCACATCGCTTGTCCGGATATAGCCCGTAAACGAAGTGCTTTTGATTTTATAGTAACCGGTTGAAGCCGGCTGGAACGACAGAACATCGCCTTTTGTGTAATGCTTCAGTACTTTCGCTTTCGCAGACGGGGTTGCATATACATTGATGGAACTGTATTTTACGACGCCGCGGAGCGTTTGTACGGTTGCAGCCGATGCATCAGGACCGCCGGCCACTATATAAAACAAAAAGGCTGCTAAAAACGCAAAAAATAGTCTCTTCCTCAATTCAATTCCCTCTTTTCACCTCGGAATACCCTTACCTCAAATATCGGCTGTTTTTGTGGAATGTTTATGCAAAAATTTGCTGCTAAAATCTTACTCGCCTGCCAAATCGTTAACTTTTCTACAATTCTAACACATTCTGTTTCCGGAAAAAATCACTTTCATTCCAGAAAAGGGGATTTTTCTTCCTATTTCGCCGTTTATTTACAAGATTTAGAGAAAAAGGGGGGTAACAGGAAAATGAAGTCGATAGATTTTGTTCGAGAATTTTGCGGGGTTCCTGCGTAGAAAGCTTGCAGATCCTCCACGGAATGCGAGTGCCTTTCGGAATCATCAGCATTCCCGGATTACTTTCCGTACATTAAAATAGTGTCCCCGGGTCAGTTCACTGACTTTAGGGCAGCCACGTTTATAAAATGCTTCTTGTAACAGTCCTTAGACGCTCTGTTAGAACCGTTCAACCTGTTTTTTCTCCTTCGAATGGCACTTAGACGCTTTGTAAGGACCGTTCAACCTGTTTTTTCTCCTTCGAATGGCACTTACACGCTTTGTTAGAACCGTTTGTCCTGTATTTTTCTCTCGAAACGTTCCTTAGCAATCTATAAAGGCCAGCCATGCCTTCATTTTTACTTAAAGCAGGGTGTTCCCAAAGCCGACAAACCGGCTTTGGGAACACTCCTTCTACACCAAAACGGCTGCTTTATCGGAACAGATTGGCCGCTTTTTTCACCACAAGCCCGCTGCCGCCGCGGTCTTTGACGTCTTCTACCAGCATGGCGACGAGCACATCTTTCTTTTTCGTGTCATACACGACGAATAAGCCGTTTTCTTTGCCGTTTTTGTCGCTTTGGCTGGCTTTTAATTCAGCGGTTCCTGTTTTCCCCGCAAGTGAAGCGCCAGGGATATCGGCCGCATGGGCGGTGCCGGACGGGTCCGCCACGACCTGCCGGAGCATGCCGGCAATCGTATCTGCCGTTTTGCTACTTATAGGATGCTTCCATACTCTCGTTTTTTCGCCCGCCTGCAAATTCGGATGCAATTCATCGCCGCCGTTGATAAACGGCGTATAGCAAAGCGCCAGATGGAGAATATTCATTTCCATCTGACCCTGGCCGTAACCGGTGTCGGCCAACTGGATGTCACTGGCAAATTTGCCGTTTGATGAAATTTGCGAAGCTTTTAACGGATAATTAAATGGAATATCTTCGCCGATGCCAAAACCTTTTAGACCTTTTACAAACTTATCTGCGCCAATATCAAGCGCTGTTTGCGCAAAAAAGATATTGTCGGACAACACAAGCGCTTTTTCCATATTTTCCGGGCTGTTATTCACATGGACGCGGGTAATCTTATAGCTTCCCCAGTCTGCATTTTTCTGCCAGGAAGTGCCGGTAATTGTCTTCGTTGCGCCGGCCGTTGTTGTGCCGGTGTTCAGTGCAATTGCCCCCGTGACCGGCTTGATCGTGGAACCCGGCGCATAGGCAAGCGCAAACCGGTTGATAAGCGGCTGTGCCGGATCTTTTTCAAGCTTCGCATAGGCGGAGACGGACATCCCTAGAATAAAATCGTTCGGGTCAAACGCTGGCGTGCTGACGAGCGCCAGGACATCGCCCGTTTTCGGGTTGATTGCCGAAGCCGTGCCGGCGTCATCCTTCATTTGGTTGTATATTTTCTTTTGCAGTTCCGCATCAATCGTGACTTTGATGTCCTTCCCGTTTTTCACCTTTTTCTCGGCGACTGTATACGTGCTGCCGTCCTGTTTTTGGATGTAAATTTTTTCTCCCGCTTGTCCGCGCAGCTGTTCATCGTAAAGCTGTTCGAGCCCGCGCTTGCCGATGATGCTGTTTGCAGTGTAGCCTTTATCTTTCAGCTTTTTCAGCTCTTCTCCGGCAATTGCGCCGATATAACCGGTTAAATGGGCGGCCGCTTTCCCGTAAGGATAAATGCGCGCATCTACCGTCTGCGAAGAAAAACCGGGGATCGATGTCACTTTTTTCACAAGCGCCTTATCATGCATGGAAACTTTCTTAATCGGCACAAATAAATTCGGCTGGACCCAGTTCTCATCCAATTTTTGCTTGATTTCGTCCGTTGAAATGTCGAGCAGTCCGGCCGCCTTTTGCATGGCTGCCGTCTTGTCACCCTTCATTTGTTCCGGAATGATGCCGATTTGATAAACTTTCCCATTGATTGCCAATCCTTTCCCGTTTCGGTCAAGGATTTCCCCGCGAACAGGGTTTTGTTCGGATACTTTAATTGTATCCCCTTTCGTCAAATGTGGCAGAAGCAAACTTGGTTTCCAATTGACATACCAGTTTTCTTTTTTATCTTTCTTTTCTTTGACGAGTACAACCTTGTCTTTATAAGTAACTTTCCCGCCTGATGTTTGGAAAGAAATGTTGAGCGGCACTGTTACTTTGTCTTTGTTTTGATAGGCATCTTTTTCCAATGTTTTGTACGAAACTTTCAGCTGCGAAATATTTAAGTCCCCGTACACTTTTTTGTAGCGTCCGGCAACATCTTTTGAGGCATACTGTTTTTTCGCGGATTCGGACAAATAGTTTTGATACATATCCGTGAATTTTTCCTGCTTCCAAAGCTTAATATAATCAGACAAACGTTCATTCGGTGTCGGCGTTTTTTCACAGCCGGCGAGAGCCGCAAATACCGCCAGCAACAATACAGCAATCCATAGCTTTTTTTTCAAAAAATTTCCCTCCCAATAAACATTGTTGACGATTGCGGAATCCTGCCACAAAAGGTTCCGCAAATCCCGTGATCATCAGCAAAAAATTTCGACAACCCCATAAAAAAAAACGGAAGTTTACTCTGTTTTATGTTACATTTATATTATATAAAAAGGACAAGATTAAAGGGGGAAAAAATGTGGATATCATCACACAGTTAAAAGCTGACAACACGCGCAAAAAAAGCCGCTTTATGTTTGTCACATTTCTGATCTCCCTGCTGGCCGCTTTTGTTGAATCGATTTTCGAGAAAAAAACCGGCATGGCAGTTTTGTACGGGTCGGAAGCGGCTCTTTTCGTTGTGCTTTTCTTCGTGATCGACCTGTGTCTCCAAAAATTCCGTATATTTTCTTATGCGAGCGTCATCATCGCTTATTTATTCGGCATTTACGCGATTCTTTTTCTCGAGAACAATTTTACCATGTCCATTGTACTATTTTTTCTACTTACTTACAGCGCACTGCAGTTTGAACAATTGCTCTTCTTGATCGGCGCCTTCTTCGGCATTTTCGAATTCGTGATAAGCTTTTTCATGCCTTCCGCCGAACTGGGCATCATCCGTGACATATTCCCGACTGCGATACTTGCCTATATTTTAACAGCCATTTTATTATACGCCATGATTTACCAGCATCAAAACCTGATGGATTCTTTTCTTTTATCTATAAAAAATACAATCCAAACAATGGAAGAACAAAGCGCGGCTTACCAGGAAGAAATGTCGGCGCTCATTGACCAGGTGTCCAATGTCAACGGCCATATTCAGACAAATTTACACGCGCAAAGCGAAATGAAATCGACGGTCAATGAAATTTCAAAAGGCAGCGTAACCCAAAGCGAGCAGATTACACAAATTGCCGGCCATGCCGCGGATACATTGCATTCCATGGAATTCCTTACGCAAGTGTCCGATGAATTGACAAAAGAGGCCCGCGAAGCCGCAAATACCGCACAATTGGGTGAAAAGGCGGTTGATGAGTTAACGCTTGAAATCAGCGATGTCATTGACACCATTATGGAGC
Organism: Weizmannia acidilactici; assembly: GCF_008974225.1. Lineage (NCBI taxonomy): Bacteria > Bacillati > Bacillota > Bacilli > Caryophanales > Bacillaceae > Heyndrickxia > Weizmannia acidilactici. Next base: position 82,756 of record NZ_BKZR01000009.1, read on the forward strand.
TGAACAACACGTTTACCGTTTTAACGCAAAAAGTGGAAGAAACAAACACGTTTACCGACAGCATCAAACAAATTACGGAACAAACAAATCTGCTTGCGCTGAATGCATCGATTGAAGCGGCGCGTGCGGGGGAAGCCGGGCGCGGATTTTCAATTGTTGCCGATGAAATCCGGAGGCTCGCGGAAACGACGCACGAAACGACCGAGAAAATTAACCGCAATTTGGCGGATTTAAACGGGAGCAATGCGGCGGCGCACGACAAATTGCAGTTGAGCAGCACAAAAATTTTAGCAACAGCGGAATCAAGCCAAAATGTCACCACTTATTTCAGGAAACTGTTAAAAACTTTAAACGGGCAGGTTGAGAAGTTTAAAGAATTTGATTCGCTGTCGAAAAAAGTTACCGGACAGGCCCATGAAGTAGAAGGAGCATCAAGCGAACTCGCTGCCATTATTGAGGAAACTTCCGCCAGCCTGGAAGAAATGGCAGCCACAATTGAAAATTTGACAAACGACCACCAATCCATTGCGGAGGCGCTCAACGAAGTCACGGGCCAGGCCGAGCAGTTCCGTGAAAAAACGAAACATCTGCGGAAAAACTTCACGCGCAAAAACGATTGAAAAACAAGACCTTACCAGAAGCCGCTGATATCCATAAAAGCGGCTTCCTTTTGCTACATTTGACTGAAAAAAATATAGGAAGAAAAACTGGTAATTTGAACCATCTTTATTTGCCAGAAATCCCATGATTTTGCTATTTTGTGTCGCTTACATTAGCAGAAAAAGGAACAATTTCCTTTTTTCTGGCGAAAAAGGTCTACCATTATAAAAAAATTTTGATAGAATGATATTAGTTGAAAAAAAAGACTAATGGAGGTTACACGAGTGTGAAAAAGAAAACAATCTTTTCCGTTGCCGCTACAACGCTTTTGGCCACTTCGTTTACGACCGAGGCATTTGCCCAGACATATAAAGTCCAAAAAGGCGATTCTCTCTGGAAAATCGCGCAGAAATACCATACTTCCGTCAGCGCATTGAAATCGGCGAACCATTTGACATCCAACATCATCTACCCGAACCAAGTGTTGACCGTTTCATCGTCATCTGCTTCGGTGAGTTCCGTATCATCCTCATCCTCTTCCGCCAAAACCTATACGGTAAAAGCGGGGGATACGTTAAGTGAAATCGCCGTAAAATACAACATAACGGTCGCCAACTTAATGAGCTGGAACAAATTATCTTCATCGCTCATTCACCCCGGTGATGTTTTAATCGTTTCAAAAGGGACAAGCAGTGCTTCCTCTTCTTCCGCAAGCTCAAGCTCGGGCAGCAGCTCAAGTTCCACCACAACTTACACGGTAAAAAGCGGGGATACGCTGTCAGGCATCAGTAAAAAGTACGGAACAACCGTTGCCAAATTAAAATCTTTAAACGGCCTGTCATCCGATACTATTTATGTCGGGCAAAAATTAAAAGTGCCTGGAAGCAGCTCTGGTTCATCCACCGTCACAGCAACGAGCACCTCGTCTTCAAACAGTTCCTATTCTGCTTCCAAAGTGGTCAGCATCGCGGAAAGCTTAATCGGCACTCCTTATGTTTGGGGAGGCTCGAGCCCGTCCGGTTTTGACTGCAGCGGTTTTATTTACTATGTGTTCAATAAAGCAGGCTACAGCATTTCCCGGTTATCAGCAGCCGGCTATTATAACCGCGCTTATTATGTATCCAGCCCGAAGCCGGGGGATCTCGTATTCTTCGAAAATACGTATAAAGCCGGTATTTCGCATGTGGGCATTTACATAGGGAACGGCCGATTTATCCAGGCAGGATCGGATGTTGTAACAGTTTCATCGCTCAGCAACTCCTACTGGAAAGCCCATTTTGACGGCTACAAACGTTTCTATGGGCTATAATTTGGCCTGCCTGTTTTATGAATAGAACATATTTTAATAGAAAAGCCCGCGGGGACACCGTGGGTTTTTCTAAGCTTTGCGGACAATGCCGCAAGCCCTGGATGATCATCTACATATAAAATTTAAAACGGCTGCCGGCATATTGCGCTTTAACATATTCAAACGGCGTGCCATCCGCCAAAGCGGTCACACGCTCGATCGACAGCACCGGAGAACCAGGATCGACTTTTAACAGCTTTGCCAGCCGCGCGCTTGCCGCCACTGCTTCAATCGTCTGGCTCCCTTTCCCGAGCCGCAATCCTTTTTTCCGCTCAAGAAATTGATAAAAAGAATGGTTCAATTCTTCTTCCGTGAGTCCTTCCGCCATTGCCGCAGGGGTGGCAATCGTTTCAAAAACGATCGGAATGTCATCGCCGTACCGTATCCGCTCAATGTGGAGGATATTTGCAGGGGTGCGAAGCTTTAGGGCTTCCATCTCATGCGGGGCGGCCTCCCGTTCCATAAACGTCACGATTTTACTTGAAGCTTTCATCCCGCGTTCTTCCATCAGCCTTGTAAAACTCATCCGGCCATCAAGCGGCTGTTCCACTTTCTGTTCGCTTACAAATGTACCGCTCCCCCGTTTTCTCGTTAAAATCCCTTCATCGACCAGTCCTTGCACCGCCTGGCGGACCGTCATCCTGCTTACTTCAAACGTCTCGCTCAGCACCCGTTCAGAAGGGATCGCTTCCCCAGTTTTCCATTCGCCCTGCCCAATTTTTTTCCGGATCAGCTCCTGGATTTGGAAATAAATCGGAATGGGAGACGCTTTATCAATCATGGCGCACCCCCCGCATCGCCCAGTAAAGATGACGCCTCTGCATCAGCAATGACTACCACATCCGGATGGGTTTGCAAAACCGATGCCGGGCACGCTTCATCCACCGGCCCATTGATCATACGGCAGACAGCTTCGGCTTTACTTTTGCCGAACGCAAGCAGCACGATTTTTTTCGCGGCCATAATCGATGCAATGCCCATTGAAATGGCCTTTTCCGGCACGTCCTCTTCCTTTTCAAAAAAGCGCCGGTTCGCCTCGCGTGTCGATTCCGTTAACTCGACGATATGCGTTTTGGAATGGAAAGAGGTGCCCGGTTCATTAAAGCCGATATGCCCGTTTTTTCCGATGCCGAGGATTTGCAAATCAACAGGATGTACTTTAAGAATCCGGTCGTAGCGCTCGCACTCCGCATCGGGATCTTCCGCCATGCCGTTTGGCAGGTACGATTTTTTAAAATTCAGATGTGAAAACAGTTCTTTTTCCATATAAAAGTGGTAGCTGTGTTCATCCGTATCTTTAAGACCGACATATTCGTCGAGATTGACGGTCACAACTTCCGACACATCGAGATTGCTATTCCGCATATATTCATACAACTTCAGCGGGGTTCCGCCCGTCGCAAGCCCGAGCGTGCGGATCTCCCCTTCCTGAATACCTTTTGCAATCATTTGAAACGCATATTTTGCGGCTTCATCCCGCGTTTTAAAAATATGCACTTTCATGTTTCATCCCCGCTTTCCAAGATGGTAAGTAGCTTTGACTTGTAAATTTTGATCCAGCACAACAAAATCTGCATCTTTCCCGGCTGTTAAGCTTCCTTTATGGGAGAGGCCGAATTCCCTTGCCTGGTTCACGGATGTCATCTGCACGGCTTCCACGATCGAGCAGCCGGTAAATTTCATGATATTGCGGAAGGCGTCGTCCATTTTTAAAATGCTGCCGGCGAGCGCCCCGTTTTCAAGCCTTGCCTCGCCGTTTTTCACCCACACTTTCTGGCCGCCGAGTTCCGACTCCCCGTCCGGCAACCCTTTTGCCCGCATCGCATCGGTGATGACCGTAATTTTTTCCGGACCTTTCATTTCATATGTGAGTTTGACCATATCCGGATGTACATGGATGCCGTCAACAATCAGTTCCACCTGCACGCCAGGCGAAAGCAATGCATGTCCGGCAGCCCCAGGTTCACGGTGGTGCAGCCCGCGCATGCCGTTATAAAGATGCGTCGCATGCGAAGCTTTACTTTTTAAAAGTTCGGCCCGGACCGCATCCGTGTGGCCCATCGAAGGCACGATGCCGCGTCCTATCAATAAATCTTCAAACGCCCTTGCGCCTTCATTCTCAGGGGCGTATGTCACAAGCTTGATCAAATTGCCGGAAGCTTCAAGCCATTTTAAAAACAAATCCCCATCCGGCGCCTGGATATATTCAAGCGGCTGGGCCCCCGCCCTTTTTTTCGAAATAAACGGCCCTTCCAGATGGATGCCTTCAATGATGGTGCCGCCTTTTTCTTTCGCTTCTTTAATGGCGCGCAATGCGGCTTCGATCTTGCTGTAGTCCTGCGTCATGGTCGTCGGAAAAAAAGAAGTGACCCCTTCCTGGAGCAATTTTCCGCTCAGGGTTTGAAGCGCCTCCGGATCTGCATCCATCGCATCGATGCCGTAGCCGCCGTGAATGTGCACATCGATCATGCCCGGGATCACCGTCATTCCGTTTCCTTCAATCACTTCCTCTCTCGGCTCAGGTTGATAATCTTCCATTCTGCCGGTCCCGATGATTTTATCTGTAAAACGGATAAACCCGTCCTCTATATGTTCATTCCCCGTGTAAAGATTGCCGTGGATCAACACTTTTTCCGCCATGGGAAAACACTCCTTTTTAATTTATATAGTTGTCTATACCAATTATCAGGCATGTTCAAATGGATGTCAATCTTTATCATGCGGAAAAATGTTCTTATTATTCAGTGCCTACTTTCCCGCCGCACCGTAAATCTATTTTTCCGCTGCGCAATGGTATATACTAGAAAAAGTGCAGACTGTACTCATATCTTGGAGGAACTTTTATGAAAGAAACCAATATAAAGGCTGTTACGCTCGCCCTTTTCGTTGCAACTTTTTTAACAGCCATTGAGGGGACGATTGTCAGCACCGCCATGCCGCGGATTGTCAGTGATTTGAAGGGGATCGAAGTGATGAACTGGGTGTTTGCCATTTACTTGCTGACTTCCGCGGTAACCGTCCCGATTTTCGGGAAACTGGCCGATTTATACGGCCGTAAAAAAATTTTTGTGATCGGCACCATCGTGTTTCTTGTTGGTTCAACGTTGTGCGGGCTTGCTGGCACAATGGGGCAGATGATTTTTTTTCGCGCCATCCAGGGGATAGGAGCCGGAGCCATCATGCCGGTCACGAACACGATTATCGCCGACATTTATCCGCATGAAAAGCGCGCAAAAATGCTCGGATTTATGGGAGCGGCATGGGGCATTGCCGGCGTTATCGGGCCTTTGTTCGGCGGATTCTTTGTCGACCGGCTCACATGGCATTGGATTTTCTTCATCAATTTGCCGTTCGGAATGATTTCCGTTTTCATGGTCATGATATTTTTGCACGAACATGTGGAAAAAACGGAGAATGCCATTGATGTTTGGGGGGCGACTACGTTTTCCGCCGGGATGCTCGCCTTTTTATATGCCCTGCAAAAAGGCGGGGATACAAATGACTGGGGAAACCCCTTCCTGTTAACGCTTCTCGCGGCCAGCACAGTCTTACTTGCTATGTTTATATGGATTGAAATCCGGCATCCAGACCCTTTAATCCCGCTTACGCTTTTCCGAATACGTGCCATTTCCATTTCCAATCTTGTCGGCTTTTTGGCGAGCGCCGTTTTGATGGGGATCAACGTCTATATTCCGATGTGGATCCAGGGGCTGCAGGGGCACGGCGCAACCATTTCGGGGCTCATACTGGCGCCAAGCCCGGTCCTTTGGATGATCGGGTCTTTTGTGGGCGGCAGGCTGCAGTTGAAGTACGGGGATCGCTTTGCATTTTTGTCGGGGATGGCATGTATTTTGGCAAGCACGGTATGGCTCAGTCTGTTTACGCTTGGCACAAAAGAATGGAGTTTTTATGCATTCGCCGCGCTTTCCGGGTTCGGCTTCGGGATCGTGATGACGATCGCGCTCGTTTGTGTGCAGTCGGCAGTGGACTGGTCATTGCGCGGCGCGGCCACAGCTTCCAATACGTTTTTCCGCAATTTGGGCCAGTCGGTCGGTTCCGCGGTGTTCGGCACGTATTTTAATGCAACGGTGACCCGCCTGCTATCGGAAAAAAGCAATCCGGACCACTTGACGAAGGAATCGCTGAATCAACTGATTAATCCGAAGAGTGCCCATTTGTTTTCCGATTCGGCGCGTGAATGGCTCCGGCATGTGCTCTTTTCCAGCATCCACTATGTTTTTATCGTACTCGCCGCCGTTTCGCTTGTCTCTTTGGTGCTGTCGTTTGCAGTTCCGAAGGCGGAGGAGGAGGAAAAAGCTATTTCTTAAATTAAGGAATGAGTGGTCGTTTATAAATTAAGGCACTCCCTTCTATCACAGAAAGATGATCATTCAAACGCTCCTTAAGATCATTTCAAAGCAAGAATACTTTCATTTCGGTCTTGAGAGCTTCCTTTTAGGACCGTTTCAAACCTGGAATGCTTTTTCCTAACGGTCCCAAGGGGCTTCCTCAGGAACAGTTTAGACCTTTCATATCGGCAAATGGGCTTTAGAAAAGGCAAGTTCAAAGCAAAGACCTTCAAGCACTTAAGACAAAGACTCAGACAATGGATCGGAATCTATTAAAAAGGGCTGCCCCAACCATTCGGGACAGCCCCGTATGCCCTACCATTGATACGGTGTTTCCTGGTACACATAATAGTTCAGCCAGTTGGAAAATAACAGGTAGCTGTGTGACCGCCATGTATGCAGCGGCCGTTCATTGACGTCATCGTTTGGAAAATAATTTTTTGGGATCGCGGTGCCGAGCCCCTTCTTTTGATCCCGCCTATATTCGTCGGCCAGGGTCGTCGCGTCATATTCCAAATGGCCGGTAATCATAATATTTTTCCCATTTTCGGACATAACGATAAACGGCGCGCCTTCCTCCGATACGGAAATCAGCTGCAATTCCGGATGGTTTTCGATGGCTTCCCGGGAAACATCGGTATAGCGGGAGTGCGGTGCCTGAAAAATTTCATCAAACCCGCGGACAAGCTTGACCATCGGTGCAAAACATTGGTGTTTGAACACGCCGAAGCATTTTTCCGGAAGTTCAAATTTTTCAATACCGTAATGGTAGTATAGCGCGGCCTGGGCGCCCCAGCAAATATGTAAGGTCGATGTGACATTCGTTTTCGTCCAATCCATAATGTCCGTCAATTCCTGCCAATAATCTACATCCTCAAACGCCATTTTCTCCACAGGCGCACCGGTGATGATCATGCCGTCGAATCGGCGTTTTTTCACATGGTCAAAAATGGTATAAAAATGTTCGAGATGGTAGCTGCTGACATTTTTCGATTGATAGGTCGACGTCCTTAAGAACGTGATATTCACTTGCAGCGGCGTATTGCCTAAGAGCCGCAAAAGCTGCAGTTCCGTTTTTTCTTTTTCCGGCATCAAATTTAAGATTAAAATATTCAATGGGCGGATATCCTGCGTCCTCGCCCTGTCCTCGTCCATGACAAAAATTTTCTCTTTTCTTAACAACTCCCCTGCAGGCAAATCTTTCGGTATATTGATTGGCATCGAAGTCTCCCCCATACAAAGTTGATCAGATAATTACTATTATAAAAGTTTATGGCGGGTTGTTGCAATGTTCTTGATATACTGATATTTTTTCAACTGTTCTCGCATTGAAAAACCCGCCTTGGCCTGAGCCAGGGCGGGTTCCCATTACGGATGTGACACAATCATAGAAAGGCGGCCTTCTAGTTCAAAATCACCAAGTCCGGACGGCAGCAGGAAATGCATCCCTTTTTTAAGCGGATACGTTTTCCCACCCACTTTCAACGCCCCTTCACCATCGAGGACGCTTGCCAATTGGAACGGTTCTGTTTGCGAAAACCGTGCTGCGCCATCCACCTCCCATTTGTAAACGGAGAAATATTTTTCTTTTGCAAAAGTGGTGATCGTAACACCAGGTTTTTCTTCCGTTTCTTTTCGGACCGCGGCATCCGTATGCGGGATCGTGGCCACGTCAATCGCTTTTTGCAAATGCAGTTCGCGTTTGTTTCCATTGGCATCTGTCCGGTCGTAATCATACACGCGGTAAGTCGTATCGGAACTTTGCTGTGTTTCGAGCACGAGCGTCCCTTCGCATAATGCGTGGATTGTCCCGCTCGGCACATAGAAAAAGTCGCCCGGATGGATCGGCACTTTCCGAAGCAAACTGTCCCATTTTCCTTCATCAACCATGCGGATAAATTCTTCCTTCGACTTCGCATGGTGCCCGTAGACGAGTTCCGCGCCTTCTTTACAATCGATGATATACCAGCACTCCGTTTTTCCGAGTTCGCCGTTTTCGTATTGATTCGCGTAGGCATCATCCGGATGGACCTGCACGGACAAATCCGAGTTCGCATCCAAAATTTTCGTTAAAAGCGGGAAGACTTTGCCCGGATAATGGCCGAACAAGTCCCGGTGGTTCTCCCACAATTCAATCAGCGTTTTTCCGGCAAATTCGCCGTTTTTTACAGTTGACGGGCCGTTCGGATGTCCGGAAATCGCCCAGCATTCCCCTGTACGATTAGATGGGATCTCATAACCGAACTGGTCCCTCAGCGCAGTCCCACCCCATATTCTTTCTTTAAAAACCGGTTCAAGAAATAAAGGCTCGCTCATTCAAATCTTTCCTCCTTCAAAGGCAAATCCTTTGCTCACATCTGAACAAAACTTTTTCCAAAAATGGCCATCGAATCCCTTCCATTATAGCACACCGTGGAAGGGGTTGCCGCCCCTCTGTTGATCAGTTTTCACACAACTAACCGGCAAATCGCCCGGTACTGGAAAAAGGGCATTTTTATCATAAAAAGGGGCAACCCTTCTTATGAAGCATTTTCAACTTTCATACAGCTCAACCGGCAGGCCGTCCGGATCCTGGAAAAACGTAAATTTCTTTTCCGTATACGGATCAATGCGGACATCTTCCACCTGAATGCCCATTTCTTCAAGCCGCTTTTTGCTTGCTTCCACATCATCAACTTCAAATGCCAGGTGCCTGAGACCTGCAGCTTCCGGAAAAGACGGGCGGGCAGGCGGATCGGGAAAAGAAAACAGCTCGATCTGGTAATGGTCCCCGACCGCCAAATCCAATTTATACGAATTGCGCTCTTTTCTGTACACTTCCCGCACCGGTGACAGTCCGAGGCAGTCCACATAAAAATGTTTTGATTTTTCGTAGTCCGAGCAGATGATTGCGATATGGTGGACGCGTTTCAGCCCGATTCCCACCATCATTGTCCCTCCTTCCGGTATGTCCAGCCTTCTTCCTGATATACGGTGCCGTTTTTCATCAGCCGGCCGAGCGCCCGTTTAAAAGCCGCTTTACTGATGCCAAACCGGGCGCTGATTTCTTCCGGCATGCTTTTGTCCCAATACGGCATTTTTCCGCCGCGCGAATCCATATAAGCAAGGATCCGCTCCGCATCTCTATCGATTTCTTCATGGGCGCGGCCCAACAGCGATACATTAATCGTACCGTCTTCTTTTATATCAATGACGCGGCCTTCCACTTTCTGGCCGAGGCGCGGTTCCTGTTTCCGCTGCGATTCGTGGATAAAACCGATATAACCGCCATCTGTGATCATAAAAGACCCCGTTTTCATTAAACGGTACACATGCCCCGTGACATTTTTGTTCCACATTTCCTTTGTGGCCTTTTTTGCCATGGACCTTACAATATTTTCCCCGGCTAATTTTCCGAATAAACGCCCGTGTTTGTCCAATTGGAGGGTAATGTATAATCGATCGCCTTTTTCTGGCCATAATGAACGGTGTGTGGGCAAATCATCAATGGAGATCAACATATCTTTCCTGATCCCGATCGATGCGAAGACGCCGAGTTTTTCTTTTAAGCCGGCGACCTCCGCCCAGCCGTATGTACCGAGTTGGATTTCAGGGATCGTCATCGTCGCCGCCAGTCTTCCCTGATGGTCCTGGTAAAGAAAAACCGTTTGCACTTCTTCAGGATCAAATGGTTCCGCGATATCCCGGTGATGCAGAAGCACTTCTTCCGTCCCATTTGATAAAAAATAGCCAAACGGCGCTTCCCGCACAACGCGGAGTTCCGCAACCGTGCCTGGAGTAAAATTCATGCAGCCATTCCTTCTTTCATTTCGCAAATCGTTTGCTTCATAATAGGTAATTATAACATTGATAGGCGGAAAACATGATTTTATTTTGAACAAGGAGTGTAAATACTATGCCTGATGAGAAACGTTACGCCCACCCGCGCGATCCGCATATGGATCATGAAGCGGAAACTGTGGTCAACGACACACTTGGGAGCGGCCTTGTCGGCTTGTTCAATGAACATAAGCCGAAAAAGCCGTTTGCCGTTACATCGCTGGAAACGGATGAGGACATGAAAAAATTCGAAAAATATACAGACGGAAAATAGGAGTGGTGGCCATGAGCAAATCGAAACGCGAAGAAGAACGCGAATGGAAAGTTCGGAAAGAATCACAGAAACCGCACGGCAAAGTAAAATCTCTGGAAGAAATCGCGGATGAAATTTTTGCCGAATGGGAGTCGAAAAGATAAGCATAGGTATAGAAAAAGGGGTTGTTCCAAAAGTCAGTATCACTGCGGCTGAGGGGCACACTTTTTTAGATCCAACGCAATTTGGCGAATTTTACAAGACTTCTGCAGGAAAAGCTTGCTAGGCCGGGAGCCCTCCGCCAAGTGAATTTTGTCATCATGAACAGCAGTTAAGAAACAAAATCGGCGAAACCTCCGGAAAAATCAGCGGTATTACAAAATAAATCGGCGGCAAGATACGAAAAATCAGCGATAGACACAAAAAAACCGTTGCCCTTTATCTAAGAAACCCGTTGAGAAAATGATTTTCTCAACGGGTTTTCCTGTTAAAAGACATTCTCTTTTAATAAACGGCAATAAAAAATGATTAATTCCCTATGACCGGCAGTATCCGGACTTCTTTTTTCATTTTGGAGCGGCAAAGCGGGCAGAGCGGTTGGTCTTCAAGCGTAAAATTTTCACGCATAAATCCGTTGCAGTCGTCATTCGTGCAGGCCCATACGGTTGTTTCCGCTTCCGGCACCGGCTCCTTTTGGTTATGAAAATATGCCATCATAAAAGACTCCCTTCCCATGTTTAGTATAACACACTTTAACACAAAAAAGGGGACCGGACCCCGCCGCGTTTGTGCATGTATTTAGTATATGCGAGGCGGCCGGTTTTATGCCAAAAAGAGCCATGTTCCTTTATCCACTTTTGCGGCAGACGAGTTTTGTGGCGATCAAAATTTTTTTCGCAACCGTCCTGCCTTCCACGCGTTCCAGCAATGTGTCGACTGCAGTTTCGCCCATCGTTTCCGTATACACTTTTACCGTGCTGAGCGGTGGAAAAACATATTTGGAAAGGCTGATGTCATTCACGCCAACAATGCTGACGCGGCCGGGCACGGGAATATTGTTTTCCGAAAGAGCCTGCAGGCAGCCGATGGCGATCGCATCATTTGCGGCAAAAAAAGCACTGGGCAGCGCGTCGCCGAGTTCCCGGATCGCCTTGTTCATCAGCCGGTGACCATCTTCGGTAGAAAACGCCCCGATGTACACAAATTTTTCATTCCACAGCCCCTTTTCCTGCATCCAACGCCTGAACGCCGTTTCCCTCGGGTCTTCAATGGGGGCGGACTGGTCTTTATAGGTCTCCCTTCCGCCGATAAAACCGATTTGCGTATGCCCTTTTACTTCGAAATATTTGAGCACTTTTTCCGTCGCTTTTTCAAAATCGGAAACGACCGCATCAAATCGGTTTTCATCCGGGCAGCAGTCCACAAACACAATATTGCGGGTAACCGAGAGAAGCTGTTCAACCTGCGGCATGCTGAATTTCCCGACTGCAATCACGCCTTGGATGTTTTCTTTTCCCATGTCTTCCAGATGGTTTAAATCGTATCTCAATACTTGTATGTTTTTCCGGCTGCAGCGTTTTTCAATCCCCATCCTGATCGACAAATAATATAGGTCGTTCAGTTCCTCTTTTTCCGTGTACCAGTATACAAGAGCAATTTTGATTTTTTCCAGTTTGCGGGGCGCCCTTTTCGTATAGGAAAGCTCCTCGGCCGCTTCAAAAATCCTTTTTTTCGTGTCATCGCTCACGGAAATGGTCGGATCATTGTTTAAAACGCGCGAGACCGTTGAAATAGAAACCCCCGCTTTCGCCGCAATATCTTTAATCGTTGCCATGTTTACACCCCAAAATCAATCAGCTGAAAATTAGCTTTGTGTTTGCGCGGTACTCCTCCCCCGGCTTCAGGACAATAGACGGGAATTCAGGATGGTGCACCGCATCCGGAACGCCCTGCGCCTCAAGGCAAATGCCCAAATAATCACAAGGTTTGCGCCCGCGGATTTCATATTCATCATTTCCCATCGTATTACATGTGTATACGACAACGCAAGGCTGGTCCGTTTCCACTTTCAGCACCCGCCCGCTTTCGTCATCTTTCAACACAATCGGCTTCTTGTGGTTCGATAATAAAAACGGATGGTCAAAGCCGTTTCCGACCAGCACGTTTTGCGGATGGTTGGAAACCGTGCCGCCTTCGATTTTCCTGCCGTTCCGAAAATCAAAGGCTGTACCTGTAACATCCAGTTTTTTCCCTGTCGGCAGCGTTTCCTGGTCAAGTTCCAGCACATAGTCGCTTGGCATGGACAGTTCATGCCCGCGCACGTCCCGTTTCAAGTCGCCGCTCAAATTAAAATACGCATGGTTGGTCATGTTGAGAATGGTCTTTTTGTCGGTAACGGCCCTGTAAGACAGTTTCAGCTCCTGTTCATTCGTCAAAAGGTACATGACCGTCACATCGAGTTTTCCGGGATAGCCTTCTTCGCCGTCCGGGCTCGTGTAAGTGAATTCCACCCCAACCGCGCCGTCCTCCTCAATCGGGGTGCTGTTCCAAATGACGGCGTTGAAACCTTTTAACCCGCCGTGAAGATGGTTTCGGTTTTCATTATTGGCAAGCTTGTATGTTTTTCCGTCCAGTTCAAAAGACGATCCTGCAATTCTGCCGGCAACACGGCCAATGATAGCGCCAAAATAAGGGGCATCTTTTACATATCCATCGAGGCTGTCAAACCCGAGCACGATATTTTCCGCTTTCCCGATCCGGTCCGGCACCATGATTTTATTGATAATGCAGCCGTATTCCAGGACGGTAACCGAAATAGACCGGTCATTCTTCAATTCATAGGCATAAATCGGGTGGCCGCCCAGTTCCCCGAACAGTTCCTTTTTGACTTCCATTTTGATCAGCCCTTTTCTTTTAAAAATTATGTTATGTTCGTGATCAATATGGATGACCGCGAAAACCGTTCCTCATGGCGCATCCGCGGACCTCCCCGTTCGAAGAAATTCTTCTTGCCCGCGGATCACTCAGGAGTCCCGGAAATGTGCGATCATCAACAAAAAAATTAGGTGATGGGGTGTCCCGAAATGTTAAAGCTGCTGCAAAAACTTCCGGAACGCCTCTTTCCCTTTCTCGTCACGTTTAAACACGCCCGCATGGTGCAGCACTTGCAAAAAGACTTTGCCGACCTCGTTTCGGACGATACCCTGCACATTTTCCATCTGAATCGCACCGCCGTATTTTCGCTTCAGTTCCTGCGCCCAATCAAGGTGGTATTCGGCAATATCGTTCGGCTGCCCGAGCAGGTATTTTTCCACTTCGGCGAGTTCCGGTTTCAGCCGGGCCGGCAGTACCGCAAGCCCCATTACTTCGATAAGCCCAATATTTTCTTTTTTAATATGATGGACTTCGGCGTGCGGATGGAAAATGCCGAGCGGATGGACTTCGCTTGTCCGGTTGTTGCGGAGCACAAGGTCAAGCTCAAAAATTCCCCCGCGTTTTCTTGCAATCGGCGTAATCGTGTTATGCGGCGTCCCGTTAGTTTCGGCGAGAATTTCCACCGACGGATCGCTGTATCCCTTCCAAACTTTTAAAATATGATCCGCCGCTGCCGCAAGTTTATCGGTTTCCGCGCTCCTCAGCCGGATTACCGGCATCGGCCATTTGACCACAGCGGCATCCAGTCCCGGAAACGCCTTCATTTCAAAATGCCAATCATCCGCTGCTTTTGCCATTGCAAATTCATAACGCCCGCCTTGGTAATGGTCATGCGATAAAATCGAACCGCCTACAATCGGCAGATCGGCATTGGAGCCGAGGAAATAGTGCGGGAACTTTTCCACAAATTCAAGCAATCTTTCAAACGTAGACATGTCAATTTTCATATCACGGTGCGTTTCGGAGAGGACGATGCAATGCTCGTTGTAGTACACGTACGGCGAATACTGAAAATACCACGGCTCTTCGCCGAGTGTAAGCCGGATCAGGCGGTGGTTGGAACGCGCCGGGTGCCCGGTTCTGCCCGCATAGCCTTCATTTTCCATGCAAAGCAGGCATTTCGGATAATGCCCTTTTTTCGCCAATTTCTCCCGCGCAATGCTTTTCGGGTCTTTTTCCGGCTTCGATAAATTGATCGTGATGTCCAAATCGCCGTATTCCGTCGGCGCCTTATAAACGATATTTTTTTGGATTTGTTTCATTTGAATATAATTGCTGTTTTTGCTTAAATCGTAAAAATAATCGGTTGCCTTCTCCGGATCTGCCGCATACTTTCTCCAGAAAACTTTATTTACGATTGACGGCCGCGCCGTAAAGACATTCATGATATGGCTTGCAAAAATCTCTTTTTCATCAAACACGTCTTGGATAATGCCATTTTCACAGGCATACTGCACAAGGATATCAAGCAGATCAGGAATATCCTGATCTGTCTTGGTTCCTTCCGATTGATGGAATTCATCCAGATGGAGAAGCGACAACACCTGGTTTCTTGCATAAATACGATCTTCATTTCCGATTAAATGGACGCGCACCGCCTGATCCACAAGCTGCCCGATCGTCTGATAAATGTCCAATTGTTTCACCTTCTGTCATCGTAGCCGTTTGGATGGTGCTCATGCCAATTCCATGCATCTTGAATAATTTGTTCGATATCCGTTTTTTGCGGGTTCCAGCCGAGCACCCGTTTTGCTTTTTCGGAAGAAGCAATCAGTACGCTCGGGTCACCGGCGCGGCGTTCGCCGATCTTGACATTAAACGCTTTGTCGGTCACTTTCCGGACAGTATCGACAATTTCTTTTACAGAGAATCCCTGGCTTGAGCCCAGGTTAAACACATCGCTTGCACCGCCGTTTTGCAAATACTTAAGCGCCAAAATATGGGCGGCAATCAAGTCTTCTACATGGATGTAGTCGCGGATGCATGTCCCGTCTTTTGTATCATAGTCTTCGCCGAAAATCGTAATCGCCTCGCGTTTGCCGAGCACCGTCTCCAATACAACCGGGATGAGGTGCGTTTCCGGATGGTGGTCTTCCCCGATTTCACCGGTCGTTCTTGCCCCGGCGACATTGAAGTAACGGAGTGCCACATATTTGATACCGTACGCTTTTTCGCACCATTTCATCATTTTTTCCATAGCCAGCTTTGTCTCGCCATATGTATTGGTCGGGTTGGTCGGCATGTCTTCCGTGATCGGCACGGTTTCCGGTTCGCCGTACGTGGCGGCGGTTGAAGAGAATACGATGTGCGGCACATGAAATTCTTTCATCATTTCCAGCACAATCTGGGTGCCGTACACATTGTTGTCAAAATATTTGAGCGGCTGTTCCATCGATTCGCCAACAAGTGAATTTGCGGCAAAATGGATGACAGCATCAATTTTTTCTTTCCTAAAAACGTCCCGCATAAAGGCGCGGTCGCGGATATCGCCTTCGTAAAACTTCGCCTGCGGATGGATGGCACCGCGGTGGCCGGTCTGCAGGTTATCGATTACGACAACGTCATATTTTTGGTCAATCAATTGGTATACTGCGTGCGAGCCGATATAACCGGCGCCGCCCAATACTAAAATGCCCATACAAGTTCCTCCAGTGTGATTTCTTTTGCCCCGTCACCGATGCTTGCGGTGTAGAAGTCCGCGCGGTAGCCGATTTCTTTTTCATAAACGGCACCGACATTTTGAATGAACGCGTCTACTTTATCATTTTCCACAATGGCGATGGCGCAGCCGCCAAAGCCGGCGCCCGTCATCCTGGCCCCAAGTACGCCTTCCTGTTTCCAGGCTGATTCCACCAATGTATCGAGTTCCTTCCCGGTCACTTCATAATCATCCCGCAAAGAACGGTGGGAGGCATTCATCAATTCCCCGAAAGCGGGCAGATCGCCTTGTTTTAAAGCTCCGAGCGCTTTTAATGTGCGCGCATTTTCATAGACGGCATGCTTTGCCCGTTTTCTCACAATCTCATTGTCTATGATTTCTTTATTTTTTTCAAATGCATCTTCTGTCAAATCGCCGAGCGAGCGGATATCCAGCCTTTTTTGCAGCAGTTTAAGCGCCGTTTCGCATTCCGCGCGCCGTTCATTATATTTAGAATCCGCCAATTCGCGCCGTTTATTCGTATTCATGATTAAAATTTTATGATGGTCAAGCTTGATCGGCGCATATTCGTATTGAAGCGTCGCGCAGTCCAACAGAATGCCGGCGTCTTTTTTGCCCATGCCGACCGCGAACTGGTCCATGATGCCGCTGTTGACACCGATAAATTGGTTTTCTGTCTTTTGCCCGAGTTTGACAAGGTCAAGGCGCTCCACTTTCAAATCAAATAATTTTTCAAGCATCACGCCCGTCAAAAGTTCAATTGAAGCGGAAGAAGACAAGCCGGCGCCATTCGGGATATTCCCGTAAATGAGGCAGTCAAATCCCTGTTCAATTTTCTGCCCGTCTTCTATCAAATATTTCAGCACGCCTTTCAGATAATTTGCCCAATCATGCGCTTTGTTGTAGTCCAGATCGTCCAGCGAGAATGCAATGATGCCTTTTTCTTTAAAATTTAAGGAGACAAGCCTTACTGTACGGTCATCGCGTTTCCGGACAAGCGCGTATGTCCCCATCGTAATCGCGCACGGAAATACATGCCCGCCGTTATAATCAGTATGCTCACCGATCAAATTAATCCTGCCGGGCGAAAAGAACGCGCGCTCCGCCTCCGTCCCAAAGTATTCGGTAAAAGCTGCAGTCAAATTCGGATTGCTCATATTCGTTCCTCCTGTAGTTGGGTGTATGTTAAAAAATGAATTATGCAAGCAGTTTCTACAAGATTATCTTATACGAGCTGGTAAAAAAATTCAATCATTTTTACTAAAATTTTTACTAAAATTACATCCTGGAAAAAGCACACGCCGGAATGAAACCTGCGTGTGCTTTTCATTAAGCCCTTTCCGCCAGCTGCATGATCACAGCATCATCCATCGGCGGGTTGTGGAGGCCGGCGCGGACATCGCGGTAATAGCGCTGCAGCGGGCTTTCGGCGGAAAGGCTGCGGGAGCCGACAACCCTCATGGCCAAATCCACAACCTCAATTGCATTATTGGTAACTGTTAATTTAACAGCACCAAGTTCAGGGCCCATTTGTTTTCTTTTTTCTTTGCCTGCTTCATCCCACATTTTCGCCACCGAATACAGGAAATGCCGCGACTGCATGATTTTCAGCTCCATTTCTCCGAATTTTTGCCGGATGACCGGCAGTTCCGCAATCGGATGATTCAAGCTGTTCGGCGTATACCACGTCGCAAAATGCACCGCTTCCCTCTTCGCCTGCTCCGCAATACCCAAATAACAGGCAGGGATATGGAGCAGATAGCCGGCCGGCTCCTTCTTATTCGTATGGAGTTCTGCCAGGGCTTCAAGCGGGACTTTAACATTCTCCAGCAATACATCATGGCTGCCGGTTGCCCTTAACGAGATGCTGTCCCAAGTTTCTACAACGGACAGGCCCGCCGCATTGCTCGGCACTACAAAACTTCCGACTTCTCCCTTTTCCGGAATCGTCGCGGTAACAATAAAGTAGTCGAGTACCGGGGACATCGTGGCAAAGGTTTTTCTGCCGTTCAGCACCCACCCCCCGTTTTTTCTTTCTGCGATTGTCGTCGGCATGCCGCCGCGCGTCGGGCTTCCGGTTTGTTCTTCTGTGACACATGTATTTATAAGCGCGCCGTTTACAACCGCTTTGCACATCCGTTCAAACAGCTGTGGATCCCATGTCCTTGTTTCAGATAAGTGCATCATGAGCCCCATATGCCAGCCGATGGAAAGTGCGGTTGAGCCGTCCGCAATCGCGATTTCTTCCTGCAGCCGCACGAGTTCATAAAGCGAAATCCCGCCTCCCCCGTATTCTTTCGGAACTGTGAGCTTTGTATAGCCCGCTCCTTTTAACTCTTCAATATTTTCATAAGGAAAGCGGCCTTGCATATCGTTGGCAGCCGCCCTTTCGTAAAAGGAACTGTTGATGAGGGTCATTAATTCCAACCTATCCCCCAATGTTTGAACTTTTAAAAAATCCATGTAATCCCCT